>CAMUPJ010000005.1 GCA_947090725.1 uncultured Clostridia bacterium | reverse complement strand
AGTTAAATTTCAATTTAGCGGAGAATATTCGTTTTAGGTTACTACCGCTCCACCAACGATAAAAAGCACCCCTCGTGGGTGCTTTTTTCGTTGGCGGGTTATACAGTCTGAGCACTATCGTCGCAGACGATTGTTCGCGGTGGCGAAGCCACCAAGGGAGCGTTAGCGACCGCCACCCTGTATTGCATTTGCGCGTGTCCCCGAATTTCGGTTGCCGCCGCTTGCGTTTAGCGGTTATATTCGGTTTATTTATTTGGTTGTGTTTGGTCGGCGTGGCGGGTGGTCGGCGAGCGAATCTACGCCGCTTGTATAATCGGCGCACCCGCCACAGTGCCAAAGCCGGGTTTGAAAAAAATTTATATCACTATTGATAAAGGCTATATATTTTATGGTATAATATATATGTAGGAGGAAAATTATGGGACAATTTTTTTCAATCATTGGTTTAATAGCGACAATACTGCTTATTCCAGCAATAATTTTTTGCAAAGTGACTTGCGATGCTTGGCAAAAAAGCGATGGAATACTGAATAAATTATCAAAAGATTATCCGTATTTAGAAGAAATTATAGAGGAAGAAAAGAAAAAGAAATAGAACTTGTTATATCAAATAAGGATAAGTGTGTAAGCAGAAATAAAAAAATTGAGCACATTGTAGTGCATTAATAAAAAACTTTATCGTAAAGGAACAAAAAAATATGAAGAATCAAAGAATTTATGACACAGAGCTAACATTAAAAATTGTCAATGAGATAATGAATTATGATTTCGATAAAAATAATTTGATAAGTGGAGAAGGTACAACAAATACATGGCGCAAAAATGGATATTTGGCGTATGATATGAATGGTGAAAAGCTAGGAATTATATTTGAAGATGATAAAGAAAAAAACATATATTACAAATGTGCGAATATACTATTCTTTAAGCAGTATCGGTTAAAGCACAATGTGGGTATATGGCGCATTATCAAACCGATAGATTACTCCAATTATATAAATGCGAATGGCTATATAAATTTTCTTACTCTTGAACAAATACTGTCTGAAAAAGGTAGTTTTGTTGTGACAACCAAATCAACATATCATCACTAATATCTTTAAATATTCGTTTTACGTTACCCCTCCCCCATTCAAAACCCAAAACGCACTCTTTTGTGAGAACTGTTTATAAATACACAACAAAACCCCGCATGTTGGCGGGGTTTTGTTTGTTTCGTAATAAGTCGAAGGAAGAAATCTTCCTAACATCGGCTTTTGGGCACCGACGGTAGAACAGCGTTTGCGCCGTGCGTGGATTTACGCGTAAATTTCTTTGCAGAAATCATCGCCGGCAAGCGTTTTGAGAAGAACCTGCGCATAAATGCGTACGCCGAAATCGTTGGGATGATTGATATTATTCGCCAACCAGTCGCGCGTAAGTTTGCCGGACGTTTCCAATTGCGTAAACACGCTGTTCACCTGTGCGATGGCCACGTTGTCGTATTTGTCGGCAATATCTTCCGTAAGCCATTCTTCCATATATCTTTGGTTGCCCATCCAATTGGTGTTTTGCGTATTGGGATTCATGGGCGCAACCAGCACAACCGATCCGTTTGGATTCGCCGTCAGGTATGTATCCACCATCTCTTTCATGTTGGCGATATAATCCTGACGCGACGTGCGGATATCGTTCATGCCGAAGCCGAGCACCAACAAATCGATATTGGTCGCGCCTACCGCCATCACTCTCTCGTCGAATGCTCCCAAGCCCTGCAACGACAGCCAACCGCCTTCCGCCGTGTTCCAGGTCTGGATATCGGCGTCGTACGTTTCTTCCAGCCATGCGGTCATAAGATTCGCCCAAATCGGCAATCTCGGATTGATATGGCCGCCCTCGTCCGAATCGCTGGCACTGCAACCTACCGTTATGGAATCGCCGTAGTACATGATGCTCGCTGCCTTTTCGGTTTTCACCTTATTCATGAACTTGGAGACTTTTTCCACCTGCGCTTCCGGCATTGCGCCTTCCCACATCTCGTCCGTATGATACGATATATTCAGATGATACCGTATGGGCGCCTGCGTATTGACGCCATTCTTATCGTAAGTACTTGCGTCACAAAACGGCAAATTGCCTCCTTTGATACGCGTTATCTTTTTTCCGTCTATCGTATAGTCCTTGCCTTCCTCATACGTTTTTTCCAACTTATAGTCGCGCACGATAACGTCGCCTTTGGGCAGATACAACAGATTTACACTCCCCGTTTCGCCGATCATTGCCACCGACTCGTCGTACACCTCGCGGGTATACCATATCGGCTGAAGATAAGCGGACAACACGTCTTTGGAATACGTGGTGACGGTCTGCCACTCCTTTTCCGCCGCAGGCTGCAACGTGGGCGTAGTAATAGACGGATTGTTCGGCGCATCGGGCTTTTTCTCCGACTCGTCGGACTTCCCGTCGCCGCATGCAAAGCATGAAAACGCCGTAAATACGCCCAACAGCACACTCAAAAACTTCTTTACCTTTTTCATAATCAAACTCCTTTTATTTTGATTTTTGTTTTGTGTCATTCCAATACGTTGATTCCCTGTAGGAAACGGTAATTCTTCGTTCCCAGCTTTTCCATCCAACCGCGTGTTTCCACCGTTTTCAGAGGCCCGGTATTAAACCCGCCGCCGATATCGTTATTCCACAACCATTCGGGCGTACACCACAACGCCACTTTCGGTTGTACGGCGCGGTAAAACTTTTCGGTCACACCGTCTTGTCCGTGATGCGCCATTTGCACGACGGGGCATCGGATTTGCACGGGAAACTCTTGCAAAATCTTATCTTCCGCACTCCAATCCATATCTCCCAAAAACAGTATGCTGTCTCCGCGCGTATCCACGCGGTACACCACCGAAGTCGCATTCAGCCTGTCGTTTACCGCACTGCCGTCGGAAAGCGGCAACACCGTAAAATGCCCTACGCGCACGGGAACGCCCTTTTGCGGCACGATGACTTTGATGCCGCTCGCCTTTATGCCCTCTTCCAACGCTACGTAATTCATGACGCCGCGTACGATGCGGTCGTCGGGTTCTATGCGCTTGAAATACTCGAGCGAGGGAAACGCATAGCACACGCTGTCGATCTGCACTTTGCCTCTGCGCAGAATATCCACGAACCCCTCTATATGGTCGTAGTGCGAATGCGTAAAGAACCAGCAATCCACCTTTCCGCCGAGGTCCATGATAGTAGACTCGATCGCATCCGCCTCGCAGGCGGTAGCGCTGTCTATACAGATGACGTCGCCGTCGCCCGCCACGGTAAAGCCCATCACCTGTATGTCTCCCCGCGCCGAATACATGTACAGTTTATCTCCGTTAAACAAAGCTTTTTCTCCTTGTCCGATTCTATCCGATCACTTGACAAACGTATTGACGATTTTTTGCGTTTCGTAAGCGTTTCTGAACGTGGCGCGCATGTCGTTTACGTACCCTACCGTCAACATGTAACTGTACTCGTCGCGACGGTAAGAAACGAACGAGCGATACACGTGCGGACTGGTATAGTTGCTGGGACAAGTGCCGAGGTTCTTGCGGTCGCCGTATGTGCCGTTTACATAATTGTTCAGTCCCGGCACGTACACGCCCACGCCGTAATCTTCGGCGTTCACCCATGCCGACCAGTTCTCGTTGCCGTCGTAGTACTCTATGTCGTCGTGTATCGTGCGGTCGCCGCCCCAATACGGCAAATCGTCTACGTTGATCAGCGGAGCGTCCGTCCAAGGCGCAGCGCCGCGGTACGTCACGAAATTGGTAAAGGCATAGTGCAAATATACGGCGGGCATTTCCTGCGTGCGACCGCCGTGACTGTGTTGTCCCGACCAATCTTCAAACGCGTTGTATACCAGAATATTCTTTCCTTCCAGCGAATAACGGTTCTCCATATAACTGAACGTGGTGAACCCGTCGCGCGCCCAATCCATGGCGCGGGTTTTGACGTAAATCTCGTTTTCGAACAGCCGATAATCGATGATCTGGCTGACGTTGCCGTACATATCGCCGCCCTGCACGGGATTGTAACACCAATTCTTGTTGTTGTAGCGCACGCCTTCATACCCCAACTCGGAACCGTAATAGCTTTGCTGAACGAGGCGTCCCGTGTCGTTTATATCGATTAAGTTCACCGAAGTACGCACGTCGTCGGCGTTCATCCCCGACAACGCAGACGCATTCAGGCCGATATACGGACCGTCGCCGTTTGCGTACGAGGTAAGCTCCAACGTTTGGCCGTTTTCGGGCAACTTTTCCAAATAGGTAAGCGACCCGCCGTACGAAAAGTCGGTACCTATTCTGTAGTATTCGTTTTGCAGGTACAGCGGCTTGGTAACGTCTATGGAGCGGTCGGACACTTCCACGCTGTGGAGCTTTACGGTGCCCGTATGGCCGCCGCGCGTCACAAACGACACCGACTTGAGCCAACTTGCTTTGCGCGCCTGCCCTATGGCAGCCTTGCTTTCGTCATCGCCCGTTTTGCTGGTCGTGCCGATTGCCCCGCGATAGCCGTCCAAAAATTGCCGGAACTCCGTCTTTTCGCCCGTCTCGCCTGCGGGAATGTAAAACGTTTCGGTCATTTCCTTGCTTGTCTCGGTATTGGAATAGGTAAACGTGCCGAACAGATTGACGTCGCTTTCCACCTCGAGCTTAATATACCGCCCGCCGTCGGTGTTTTGGCTGATCTCGTAAACCGCCGCTTGGGCGCTCACCTCTTTTTCTTCGGCGGCGTCGTATAGCGTGGTAAACTTGTAGACTTCCCGCTCGCCGTCGGGCATAACGATTTCTTCGGGCGGATTTTCCGGCTCGTCGGGCACTACCGGCGTGTTTGGCGTCTTGTTGCCGCACGCGCTCAGGGTGAGCGCAAACGCTGCCGCTAAAAATACACACGTTATTTTTTTCATGGTTTCTTATTCCTTACGATCGTTATGGGTTTTGGATTTGCGATTACTTGGCTACGCGCGCAATGACGAAAGAGGCGCTCGCGCTAAAACTTATTCACTACTTTGCCGCTGTCGTGTACCGCTTTGAACTGCGCGCGCATGTCGTTTACGTTGCCCACCGAAAGCAAAAACGTGTATTCGTCGCGCCGATACGAAGCAAAGGTACGGTTTACGATGGGGGCCGTATAGTTGGTACTGGCCGCGGCAGACGTGAATTTATCTCCGTACATTCCGTTCAGAAAGGTGTTTACGCCGGGCACGTACACGCCCACGCCGTACAGTTGGTCGTTCGTCCAGGCAATCCAATTTTCGGTGCCGTCGTGAAACTCGGTGTCGGGATGTAAATCGTGGCTGTAGCCCCAAAAAGGCAGGTCGGTCACTTGTCTGAGAGGCCCGCCCGTCCAAGGCGCAGTGCCGCGGTATGCCACAAAATGCGTAAACGCATAGTGAAAATAGGTGGCCGGCATTTCCTGCGAACGGTTGACGTCGTAGTTCTTGCCCGACCAATCGGTAAATACGTTGGTCACGTACACCAATTCGCCGTCCAAACGGTAGTGTCCCTCCATATAGCTGGGAGTAGTGTATCCGTCGCGCGCCCAATCCATAGCACGCGCTTTTACGTAAATTTCGTCTTTGAACAAGCGGTAGTCTATAATCTGACTGATGTTGTTGTACACGTCGCCGCCCTGCACGGGATTGTAGCGCCACGGCTTGCCGTCGTACGTAATCCCCTCATACCCCTCGTCGGAACCGTAATAACTCTGCTGAATGAGGCGTCCCGTGTCGTGCGTGTCGATCAGGTTCACCGAATCGTTCACGTCGTTGGGATTCTTGCCGGGCATTTGCGAGGCATTCAGACCGATGTAGGCGTATTCGTCGGCGCCGTCGCGGTACGACGTAAGTTCCGGCGTTTTGCCGTCTCGGGGCAACTTCTCCAAATACGTAAGCGCACCGCCGTACGCCAGATCGGTACCGATTTTGTAGTATTCGTTTTGCAAATAGACGGGTTTTGCGGTATCTATCGTGCGGTCGGAAACTTCCACGCTGTGCAGCGTCACCCTGCCCGTCTTGCCGCCCACGGCGGTAAACGAAACCGACTTGAGCCAGCTCGTCTTGCGCGCCTGCCCTATTTTCGCCTTGTCCTCCTCGCCCGTTTTGCTTGCCGAAGTGGGCACGCCCCGATAGGCGTCCAAGAACTGCCGAAACTCGGTCGTCTCCCCCGTTTTGCCGGCGGGTACGTAGAATTGCTCGGTCATGGCTTTGCTCGTAGCGGTATCGGAATACGTAAACACCCCCAATACGTCCACGTCGTTTTCCAATTCAAGCTTTATGTAGCGCCCGCGCTCGGTATTTTTTTCCACCGTAAATACCGTCGCTTGCGCCCCGACGCTTTTCGTCTCGGCGGCATCGTACAACGTGCGGAACGTATACGTTTCCTGTTCCCCGTCCGGCATAATAATTTCCTCCTTAGGCGGCTCTTCGGGCATTTCGTCTTCGGGCGGAGCGCCTGCATTCGTCGTACCGCATGCGCCCAGCGTAATCGCAAACAACAGCGTCATAAGTATGCATATCGATTTCTTCATTCCGCCTCCTGATAAAAGTCTTTCCGCTTGTGCGCATTGCGGCATTCGCTCCGCAAAAAAGCCCCGTCGGCTACGGTTGCGCCCGTTACTCTATGTTGTCGTTTACAATGGCATTCGCTTCGTGCAACGCATAGAAATTCGCGCGCAGTTCATCCACAAACCCCACCGACAGCGCGTACGTGTAGTCGGTCTTATGATAAGGCGTCATCGTCCGCGTGATAAGCGGCGCCGTGTAGGTACAATTGCCGTGCGACGCGGGATCGTCGGGGCGAAGCAGATCGCCCGGCGTACCCGGCGCATAGGTCGTGTCGCCGCTCTTGCCGTTGAGGAACGCGGTGATGCCCGGCACGTACACGCCCACACCGTAGTTCTCGGTATTGGTCCAGGCTATCCAGTTTTCGGTCGCGTCTTTGAACTTACCGTCCGCCGAGGGAGGGCTCCACCACCCCACGTTGGGGGAATTGGTGAGCTTTGCGTTCGTCCACGGCGCGGTGCCGCGGTACGATTGCAAGTTGCTGAGCGCGTAATGCAGGTAAATGGCGGGCATTTCCTGCTCGCGCGGCTGTGCGCCCGTCACGCCCGACCAATCCACGAACGAATTGTATACCAGTACGTTGGCCCCCTCGAGCGAGTAGCGGTTTTCCATGTAGCTGGGGGTGGTGTAGCCGTCGCACGCCCAATCCATGGCGCGCGTTTTTATGTAAATTTCGTCGTCGTACAAGCGATAGTCCACAATCTGCCCGCGGTTCTGCATGGTGTCGCCGCCTTGCACGGGGTTGTAGCACCACGACGCATTGTTGAAAATGATATTGTCGTAACCCGCACTGTAGCCGTAATAACTTTGTTGCACGAGTCGTCCCGCATCCCAGGTATTGATCAGATTCACCGAATCGTTGAGCAGTTGCGCTCCCGGCTTATACGAAGCCGCCAACCCGACGAATCCCTTTTTGCCGGTAGAGGCGGAAGCGTCGGACAACGCCACGTACTCGAGTGCGGTGCCGCTTTCCGGCAATTTCTCGAAGTAGGTGAGCGCGCCGCCGTATAGGAGATTGGCCCCCACTTTGTACGTTTCGTTCTCCACGTACAACATGTGGCTCTGCGTATCTATACCGCGGATGGATCCGTCCAGCGCGCTAAGCGTAAACGCACCCGCCGCCTCGCTCACGTTTTGCAAAGCAACCGACACCAAATAGTCCGCGTTTTTCGCCTGCCCTATTTTGTCCTTATCGGCATGCGTGTAAGGCGCGCCGCGGTCGGCCTTCACCTTTTCGCGGAAAGCGTCCAAAAACTGCCGGAACTCCGTCTCGCCCGCCGCAATATAGAAGTTTTCGGTAAGCGGCGTTCCGTCTTTTCCTTCCGAATAGGTGAGCGTCCCCAACACGTTTATATCGGTTTCCACCGCAAAGCGCAGGTAGCGAATATCGCCGATCTCCTCGCCCACTTCCACCGTCTTTGTCTCTCCCGCCGAAAGCGTCAGCGTTTGCGCTTCGCGCAGGATCGGCGAGAACGTGTAACGCTCCTGCTCCACGTGCGTTTGCGTGACGGGCGGCTTTAGGTCTTCTTCCGGCGTTTGCGGCGACTTGTTGCCGCATGCCCAAAGCGAAAAACTCAAAGTCAGCGCAAGGCACCCGCACAAGACACGCTTTATACTTTTTTTCATACACACTCCTCCGTCCCGAAAAACGAGGGACAGCCGCGCAAATGCAGGGACTGCCCCCGTTCTCCCGTTACGTCACTTTGGATTCGCGCCCGCTCTCAACGGAAAACGAAAGCACGGAAATAGACGTTGCCGGCGGCATTCGCCTGAATCTGCAAGTCGCCGATATAATCTTCCGCTACAATGCTATCCGGGATAGTGATTTCCGCAACGACCCAACTGTTGTTGCCCATATTTGCGGGTACCGCAACGTCGAGGTCTGCGGATACGGCAGTAGCCGCCGTCGTTTCCGTGCCGGCTTTCAGCGTGATTCGGATACGCGTACTGGCCGTAGCGTTATTGAGCACGATATACAGTTTTTTGTCGGAAAGAACGCTCGTTTCGAGTTTGTGTTCATATCCGGTATTGTTGGACAAAGCCGACAACTGCGTATTCACGCGCGACGACGTATCCGTAAAGCTACAAGCATACGCATTTTTATTTCCTTCGTAGAAGAATCTCGTGCCGATATGGCTCGCAGGAACGTTGTACGTCATGGACTTGCCGATATTGGTCGATGCTGCCGCATTGAATATTGCAGCGGCTGCCTCTCCGTACGTAGCCTCGTCCAAAACACCTTGACCCATCCAATCCGTAATACCTTCTACGCTCGTATTGTACCACGTATCGTGCACGTCGAAGTTATAATCGATTTTGCGTACCGCAATGCTGCCCTTATCGGTATGGAGCTTGAGCGCTTTGATTTTGCCGCGCATAACGCTTCTGCCGCTCTCTTCGTCTGCGAAAGCGAATACCGCGCTGTGTTCGCCGTCCGCATGGGAAAGATCGACCGTCGCGCTGTGCTCGGCGTCTGCCTCGTCGGTATAAGTAAGCGTCAGTTTGGCGCCGTCGGAAGCACCCGTATACCAAACGGTAAAGCCCTTATATACGACGGCGTTGTCCACGTCGAGCACGGTTTTGCCGTCGGCGGCCGTTTTGGTCACGCCCGAAACACCCACCGTAAGCGTCTTGTCGGTAACCGACCAGGCGTCGTCGGCAAAGCCCATGGGACCGCTTTCGAAGCTGATGCCGGGAATATCGGCAGCTTCCGGCGTGGCAATTTCCACCGACTTGATTACGATGGCGTTGTCTACACCCTTATTCACGTAGTCGATCGTAAGCGATTGCAAAGTCCCCGTCCAGTTTTCTTCTTCCGCCAAATTGACGTAAACGATGCCCTCTTTACGCGCGTCGAGCGAAACGCTCTTTTCGCCGGATACTTGTGTGCCGTCCTCTTTTGCGGCCGTCCAACCGATTTTGGCGCTCGTGCCGTATCCCAGGTTGTCGTATCCGATAAACAATGCTTTCTTGTCGTCCGCGTCGCAATCCACGGTGTTGCCCGCTTTTGCGGTAGCCGTTAGCTTGCTCACGTTTTTGCCGTACGGGAAGAATGCCAACGGCGCTTCTTCTCTGTAATACAGCGCGGCGCCCGTCTCTACCGACCAATCCCAATCACCCTCTGCGGGAGCCGTCGTATCGCAGGCCTCCAGTTTACCCTTCAGTTCGTCGCTGTCCTTTGCCGAATAATCGATGGGGGGATCGCTGGGATAGAACTTCACTTCTTTCACTTCCAGAACGGCGTCGCCCTCTTGCATATCCGCCGAATTCACGCCGTGGGGATAGTCGATGCGGAAGAAGCAAAGCATGTCGGCGGAACCCCATTCGGAAATCCCCGCCGATGCGGCGAAATAGGTGTTTGCGCCCATATCCACGGTAGCTACGTGCCATTCGTCGTCCGGCGCCTCGATGTCGATGGACACGTATGCTTTGGGGCCGAATCCGCCGCCGTTGGAATACGTCATCGGACTGCCCGGATGCACGTAGCCCATTACGTAGTAAAAATTGATTTTGTTGGCTTTCCCCACGTTACGATAGGTGATTTCGAGCATGTTCTTGCCCTTGATATCCAGATTTACCGAGGGATCCCAAACGTACGGCTGCGAAAGATCGCCGAAATCGTAACGCGCATAGTCGAACGCTTCTCCCTCTTCCGGCTCTTCGGTGCATTTGGTTACCGAAGGTCTGTGCGCCTCGGTGGAATCGTCCAAGCCGGCGTCCACCAAACCGAAGCCGAATGCGGACAAACGCACGGCGTTCAGATAAGCCGCCGTCGCATCGTACTTGATATACAACTTCTGATCGGCGGTAAGCGCCGTATCGAAACTGAACTCGTTCATACAATCTTCGTCGGTAAAATACCCTTGGAGCTTATAGAAGCCGACAAGACCGTCTTCGCGCTCGGCTTTCTCCCCCTTGACCACCCACTGCACGGACGAAGGCGCCGTAGCGGTACCGCCGAGGTAGAACTCTACCTTGACTTTTTCTTGCCAGGCGGCGTACAACGTCATACTCTTGGTGACGGGGTTGGCAAAGTTCCACTTTTCGTCTTCTTTGCAATCCTTACTCGTATACCAGCCGACCACCGTATAGCGGTTGCTTTCGTCGGTATCGGTCACGATGACGGTAGGCGCCTTCACCGTTTTGCCGTTGTCCACCGTCACGGGTTGCAGAGTGTTGGTTTCGTGCGACGTGTTTTTATCGAACGTCACCGTGCATTGCGCCTCGGGGCCGTTCGCGTCGTCGGGACCGGAATCTCTCTTGCCACCGCAGCCTGCCAACATCGGCATGGCCATTGCCACGACCAGCAGCAGACTGCAAATGGCATACAGTCTACTTTTGAACTTACTCATCATATTTTTCTCCTCCACTAAAAATTTTATAGTTTCAAACCCGCCGCGAAATCGCCGCTTTGCAGTTTGCTCAGACTGAATGCCGACGTAATAATGAGCGGCACCGCCGCTATCAGATACGCCGCGTACCCCACACCTTGTTTGGTGGAATTGAACTCGCCCGCCATCGCATTGAGCACGGGCATCAGCGTGAGTTTGTTCCCCTCCAAAATAAGGCTGGACCACAAAAAGTCGTTATATTGCCCGCCGAACGTACTGATGAAATTCAGAAGCATAATGGGCAACGAGAACGGTAGCGTTAAGTGAAAGTAGATCTGTACGTCGTTGGCGCCGTCGAGCATGGCGCTTTCGTACACCGACGACGGTTGTTGGGCAAAGAACGTGCGGAACAAAAAGAGCGCGCCCGCCTGCCCGCCCGCAAGCACGGGAAGCCAAATGGCAAGATAACTGTTTTTGAGATGGAACGTTTCCGCCATCATAGGATACAAAGTAGACATACCCAAGATAGACGGCACCAGCAAAATGATGATATAAAACCGGAAAAAGAACTCTTTGCCGTAAAAGTTTTTCCGTGTGAAAATGTACGCAAGCACCGACGCGATCAACATATTGAAGAACGCCGCCACGAGCGACACCCACACCGAGTTGAGCATAGGGCGCCATACCACGCTCCAGGCGTTGCCGAAGTTGTTGTGCGTATCGGAAAATATCGCCTTCGTGGGAAGCGTGAAAATATTTGCCGCCACCGCCGCATTGCTCTTGAGCGAATTGATAATGGTCACGAACAGAGGCATCAGACTGAACGCGAGCGCCGCCGCCACCCACAAATAAGCGACACATTGCAATACGGGATGGTCTTGCGAACGCAAGCGCGGATGTTTTTTGCCGATCAACACAAAATTGGAAGTTACGCTTTTTGTCATACCGCCACCGCCTTAATCCCTTTCTACCGTTTGCATCTTCATATTGAAGATGGTGGCAATCAGCAGGAATACGAACAAAATCGTTGCGTATGCCGACGCCAGACCGTAGTTCTGTCCCAACAGTTGATAGTACATTCGGTTTATGGGAATATCCGTGCCGTACGCGCCGCCCGTAGTTACGTACACACGCGTAAAGTTTTGCACCGACGCAATAAACGAAAGCACGAATACGTATTTGATTTGCGCCGTAATGAGCGGAATATCGATTCGGAAAAATCGCTTAAAAATATTGCACCCTTCGATTTCGGCCGCTTCGAAATAAGACGCCGGCACGTTCATCATGGCGCCGTAGAAGATAAGATACGATCCCACCCATGGGAATCCCATAAAGATCAGCGAGGGCAACGACCATTTCTTGGAGTACAGGAAACTCACCGAAAGCGTTTTGTCGCGGGTAATAAACCGCAGTATGGTGTTGAGCATACCGCCCGACCCGAATATGCCCATTTTCCAAATAAAAATGGTGGAGAGGCTGGGCAACACCGAGGGCAAGAACAGTAAAATACGCGCCGCCATACTCACCTTCTTTTGCCGCATAATGGAAAGGAAGAAAGCAAAAATCAGCGGCGGCACGATGGCGAGAATAATATCCGCCACCAGGAAAATGAGCATGACCTTAAACGATGCAAGCGTAGCCGCATCGGTGAAAATCTGGATATAGTTGGCAAAATGATTCCATTGCTTGGTGGGATTGGCGCCGGTATAGTTGGTAAACGACAACACGATAGACGCCACGGCGGGATAATAGCAGAACAAGATGAGCGCCGCCATGGAAAGCAATACGATAAGATACACAAACTTCTGTCTTCCGATATCTTTGAATACCGCTTTGACTTTGCGGGCGGCTTTTTTGCTGTTTATGCTGGCAAGCAAGATAATCGCCGCCACCAGCGCGGCGCCCGCCAGCACGAAAAACGCAATCATAAGGGCGGTATAGGTCGAGCGCTTATACACCGTTTTGTAGCCCACCGAAAGCGTGTTGACCGTTTTATCGTTTACGGCGCCGCTGAGTAGGTACAGCTCTTCCCCGTCCTCGCTGTACGCCGCGCTTTTCACGCCGTACATAAGTTCGGTGTCGAATAACTTCTTGCCCGTTTGCAAATTCACGCCGTACACTCTGCTGCTGCTCGTAAAGAACAACAAAAGCGTATGCGAAAATTCGTGCATCACCATGGAGGGCACTTCCAGCGACGCACTGTTGCCGTCGTTCTGATTGATGGGCCCATATCCCGCTTTGTAGGATACGCGCAATACTTTATCGGAAAAAGTATATTTGCCGCGCTCGGTATTGGCGGCCGTCAAATCGCCGGGATCCGCCTTGTAAAGCGTGCCGCCCACGGTATACACATACGCCTTGCGTTCGCTGCCGTAGTACGTAACGCCGCTGAATCCCTCGCCGGCTTCCATAACGTAGTATTTGTCCGCATCGAACGCATCGGAGGATACGGTAACGGATTCGCGTCCGTCTCCCACGATTGCCTCCAAAGCGGCAAGTTGCGAAAATTCGGTGTCGGTTTTGTAGATGCGCCCTACCGCCGTGTAGAGATAGAGAAATCCGTCTTGTATCATTGCCCCCACAACGCGCAGCGTAGACGCCAACGATACCTTGTAGTCTTTGGCGCGCGTAAGGACTTCGTACACGCAATACCACGACTCCGTCTCGCCGGTGCCCGCGTTTTCATGCAAACTCACGGGCGTGGGGAAATCGCCTTTGACGAAATCGTCTTTACGGTATTTCTCGATCATGCAGTCTTTGCCTGCCGACGATATGATATAAATATATTCGTCGTCCGCCAAAATACCGTCGGTCACGAGCATCTTGATAGAGGGCGAAACGCTCAGAAGTTCAAACCCCTCGCCCGAATCGCGCACGACGTACAGATAATTTTTGGTGTCGCGACAAAAGAGCAAGTCGCTTCCCTTTACGGTGGATACGCCCGCCAGGCTCTCGCCGGAGATCAGATTAAGAGCATATAAAGACTCTCCCCCCCCGCGAGACGCAGCACGTTCCCCGACGCATCGACGGCGTATACGCGGCCGTTTTGCTTGGAGGCCTGCACCGACATATACTGTTTTCCCGCAGGCGTTACCGTGCCGAACGCAGGGCGCAGTACGGTAAACGTGATCCCCAATGCAAGGAGCACCGCCGTCAGACAGGCAAGCACCGCCAAAACGATTTTTTTGATTGGATTTTGCGTCATTCGTTGTTCTCCGCTTTACCCGTGCGCAATGCTTACATATCGGTATTCGGCGCCAGCTCGGGATGTTTGTACATATTTACATTCCAGCCGTTGCGCGTGCAATAATTCTTGTAACATTCAAACAATGTATTATACCATTTTTCGCCGTACTGCCGAGGCGTCTCCGTGTCGTCGAGCATATACCACACCCGTTGCACAATGTCGCGGTTCGCGTCGGCATCGCCGCCGAACGTGAAGATCATGTTGTTGGTAAACATACTCATATCCGCCAAGCCGTTGAAGGAGAGCACGCTGTCGTTAAAGAACGCTTCCCAAGCTTCGGGCACCGCAAAGATGCTATTGCCGTCGCCGTCCGCCACGGTGGAGATGCCGTCGGGCGCCACGTTGGCGGCATTGAGCGCACGGTAGTACACCGACTGCCCGTACGGCGACATAAAGAATTTGATGAAATCGAGATTCAGTTCGTTTTGATCGTCGTCGTGATTGATGATGGAAATATAGCCGCCGTTGCCGCCCACGTCGCGCACCATCTTGTAGGAAACGTGATCGCCCTGCATATAGGGATAGTCGAACACCGAAACCGTACCTACGGAACTTTTATCGGCGGTATGCGACAAATAATATCCCGCGTAATCCAAGAATACCTGCGGAGACCCTTTTCCCTTGGACTGATACTGGAACTGACTGCGCGCGGTGTCGAGCGACAGATTCTGAAAGTCGGGAGAAAGATACGGCTTCATTTTGTAGATCTGTTCCAAAAACTCCACAAACTTATCGCTCGTAGGGCCGATATACGTATCGGGATCGTTTTTGTCGAACACCGCGTGCATCAATCGCGTCATGCTGGGTCTGTAGTAACGGTCGCTCTCCGGTTGCTTATCGGTATCTTCGACGGTAAACTTATCTATCTGCTCGAAGTAGTCGTAATCGCCCGGTTGCGCCATGATATTGGGGGTCTCTTCGCGGTAGTACTGATCGCCGTACACGCGGTACAACCATGCAAACTGCGAATTGTTGATTGCGTCCTGGTCGCCCGCAATCCCGAGCGGCGCCGTATAGCCCGCCTCTTTGAGCTTCTCGCAAAGCGCGATCACGTCGTCCCACGTTACGGGCAGGTTTTTCTCGTCGGACGTGGAATATCCGCACTTTACGGCTTCGGCAAGCGCTTCGTCTTGCACGAACCAACCGGTGGAAAGATTTTCGCTGTTGAGAATGTACACGCTGGACGTGGCGCCCGATTTATCGGTCTGGTACGCATCGGTCGACATCACTTCGTCCCAATACATATCTTTGCCCGCGTAGGGATTGAGCGTGCTCACCGCCGAATACATATTGTACCCGCGGGACGTAATCAGCGCATTCTGATAGTTGCCCTGCACGATATCCCATTCGGTGTCGCTGCTGTTGAGCGCATTTTTCAGGTTGTCGGGGTAGCTGCTCGCGGAGATATTTTTCTCTATATTCACAACGACGCTGCCGCCCTGCAAACGCGTATACTCGGCGGCAACCGCTTGCCAGCCGGGCAACAATTTGCCCAATATCATATGTACGTCGATTCTTCCGCTCTGGCGGGGAATGCTTTCCGCGTCGGGCACGTACATCGGATCGAGCGACGCTACGATTTCGGCGTCTAACGCAACACTCGTTCCTACGGGCGGTTTGTCGTCGGGCTTGCCCTTCTTGTCGGAGCAACCCGCAAACGAGCATCCCAAAATCACTGCCAAACAAAACGTCACAACCGTCGTAAACAATCTTTTATGCATACTACATCTCCTCATCGCATTTTCCTCTACGCATATTTTTGCGAACAAAAAAATTTGCATATTGCAATCGTAATTTAATTGTAACACACATTTTTTACGATTAGAATATGCAAATTTATTAAAAGCATATAAAAATTTAATGTTTTTTTGGGAAATCTACGATAAATCGAAGATTTTCATATATAAATTTTCAGAACGCCGGCATCCGCCACACGTTTGCGGCAAAGGCGCGTTCGGCGTCTATTTCTTTTTGTGGGCGGACGGCATTTTTCCCGTGTATTTGCGAAAACTGTTGGAAAAATAGAAGGCGTTGTCATACCCCACGTACTGCGCCACCTCCTGAATGTTCAGATTGCCGTATTTCAATATTTCCATCGCTTTTTCCATGCGGTATTTGATGATATACCTACGGGGCGAAATTTCCATCGTCTTCGTAAAATAATTGGTAAAGTACGGCACCGAGATGCCCAACTGATTGCAAATGTCTTCCACCTTCAGATCGGGCGAAGAATAGGCGTGCTCCACCGCATTGATGAAATACTGCACGTAATCGGTCTTGTCGGAAAGCAAACCGGGCTTTGCGTCGCTCTTGCGACTGAAACAGGAAAGCGCCAGATAGACGAGCGAAACGCACCGCATATTGTATTCCGCCGTATTGTACGCCGAGACGGTCTGCAAAAGTCCCTGCAAGTTCTGTTGTAACTGTAAAAGCATTTTTTCGTCTTGCAATTTATTGACGGGTTGCGTCTTGCGAAACATTTTGCGCCCCACGTTGCAGTCGAAAGCAATATAGGCGTATGCGAAACCCTCTTTTGCACTGAAAGACGAGGGCGTGTTGGGATACAGCAAAAACACGTCCCCTTTTTTCAGATGACTGCCGAACAGGCTCAGTTCCCCCTGCAACACAAACACAAGCACGTACTGCATCAGATACGTATTCAGAAACGGCGTACGTGTTTTTTCGGTGTCGATGCCCATGCGGATACAAACGATTTCGTTGGAAAACGATTCCTGAAACGTAACCGAAAACTCTTGCTCAATCATCGCATATCTCTCTCAAAAACGCATTTTCTTCGGGCGCTATCTTTTTGAAATCGGCTTGTATTTCTCTGATATTGCCTATGGAAATATAGTACGTATACTCTATGGGTTGCAAACAGTCGATGTCGAAATTCTTGATGCCCGCCAAATAATTTACGGGTTGCGCCTGCGACGACGGGCCGTCGTACGGTTCGTTTGCCATATAACGCCCCGCATGGTGTTGCGTGATAAACGGAGTGTACAGCGCGATCCCGTACTGTTCGTCGTTAAACCACCCGCTCCAACAGCTTTCGATGCAAAACAACGTGTTCTTGTAGTTGCCGCTCTCGCCCCAAAACCCAAGGTCCGGTTTGACAACGTATTTGTTTTTCGAAGTGGGATACATATAGTTTTTTAAGCTCGCCACGGGATGAAACGCCGGCATTTCCTGCCGTCCCATGCCGTTGCGGGAATGATTGAGCATGGAAAAATCTATAAACCGATTGCTCACTTTGAACACCCCGTGCTCGAAGTGATAGTGGGTTTCCATATAACTGTCGGTAACGTAATTGTTTTTTGCCCAGTCAACGGGACGCACCTTCAGATACAGACTTTTGTCGGTAATCGCGTATTCTATAATGCGCCCCAGGTTGTTAAAGCGGTCGCCGCTTTGCACGGGATTGTAACTCCAAAGATTGCCCAACGATATGCCGATCTGATACGGCGACTTGTTGGTACCGTAGTAGCTTTGTTGCAACAACCGCCCCTTATCGTACGTATTGATAAAATTCATGTTCTGCGTAAAGTCGAACTCGACGGCGCGTTTGAATACCGCTTTTTTGCCGCCGCGGCCGTCCTCTTCTTCCTGCACGCGATATTGCTTGCTGGAAAGAAAACCGAGCGCCGCGCCCTTTCGCAGGTCTACGCCGGCAATCAATTTTTTGCTTTCTATATAGATAGGAGAGGCGGGAAACTCCGGAAACTGCAAAAACCGCATCTGCTTAAACGTGATAAATCCTTTTTTGTTTTCCAGATTGCGGATTTGCATATAGCAGACTTTCTTGATTTTTTTGCCTTCTTTCTCATGAAAAAAACTGTTGAAAACGTAATTTCTGTTTTCCAGAAAAAATACGTCGAACGCATAGGTGCCGTCCTCGAACTGCACCACGATATACATTTTCAGATACAGGGTCGATTCTACCGTACAAGATATGTAGTTGAAATCTCCCGTCTCCTCGTCGATGGCGAAAGTGCTCTCGTCCTGCATATTGACGTAAAACGTTTTGTCGAATATCCCGTACATATCCCATCCTCTCGCCTCTTTGCATTTTCGGCGGAAAGTCCTCCGGCGCTTGTCCACGGAACTTGCGAATAGTATACTACAACTCCCATCGGATGTCAATACGGTGAAACGCGCCGCCCGACAACCCGAGAAAAAAGGGAATCCGTTGCGACGAAATGAAAAATTCGCTGTTTGTGGGCAATACTTTTTGATTCTTTCGTGCTATAATACAAGGGAAAAAGGTTGCTTGCAAGGGCTTTTTCCCGACGTATTGCAACGTACGGCTCTTATTTGCGTTTAGCAAATAAGTTTTGCGACAGCAAAACAAAAAGGTAGTTTTTGCAAGCCGTATAAACGTTATAATACAAGGGAAAAAGGTTGCTTGCAAAGAGGGTTTCGTATGGATATGCAAAAAATCGGCGGATTTTTGGCCGCATTGAGAAAAGAACGGAATTGGACGCAAGACGCATTGGGCGAGCAAGTCGGCGTTACGAACAAAACCGTTTCGCGGTGGGAAAACGGCAATTACTTACCGCCCGTGGAAATATTGCAAATTTTAAGCAAATTGTATAACGTAAGCATAAACGAATTGCTGTCGGGCGAGCGGTTAAACAGCGAACATTACAAAGCTAATGCGGAAGATTATATCGTTACCGATTTAATGAAAAAAAGCAAAGATGCCAAAACACACATAACGGTTGCCTGCCTCGTTGCCGTCATGACGATTCTCGCGGGCTTGGCCGTCATTCTTTTGGGTTCTTTGCTTTCCGCCCCTATCTGGTTGCGAATCTGCTGTATCGCATTTTCGCTTGTTATTATCGGTCTCGGCATAGGCGTATGTTGCGTATTGACCGTAGACGCAGGCGTTTACGAATGCCCCGAATGCGGCGAAAAATTCATTCCGTCGATGAAAGACTTTGTTTTCGGCGCACACACATTTACAAAAAGAAAGTTAAAATGCCCGCAATGCGGCAAAAAAAGTTTTTGCAAGAAAAAAATCCGTTAGAATTCGTTCGGGGTGCCGCTTTGCCTATCGGTTGTTTACCGTTTCCGGGTAAAGATCGTGGTGCGTCATACGCTCCCAGGCCACCTGCTCCCACTTTGTTCCCGGCCTGCCGTAATTGCAATACGGATCAATGGAAATCCCGCCGCGCGGCAGGAACTTTCCCCACACCTCGATATACGCGGGCGCCATGAGGCGGATCAGGTCGTTCATGATGATATTCACGCAATCCTCATGAAAATCGCCGCGATTCCTGAACCCGAACAAATACAGCTTCAACGATTTACTCTCCACCATAAGTTCGCGGGGAACGTAGGAAATATACAACGTGGCAAAATCCGGCTGCCCCGTAATCGGGCACAGGCTGGTAAATTCGGGGCAATTGAACTTGACGAAATAATCGCGGTCGGGGTGCTTGTTGGGGAATGTCTCCAATACCTGCGGCGCATACTCCGACGGATATTGCGTGTTCCGATTCCCCAGCAACGTTATGTTCCCTTTTTCCTTTTCGCTTCTGCCGTTCATTTTCTTCTCCTTTCCGTCGCCGGATCTTTTATTCCGTTTGCCGCAAATGCCGCCGCACGGTCGCGGCAGGTACCGCAAGCGCCGCACGGTTCCTCTCCGCCCTCATAGCAACTCCACGTCAGTTCATACGGAACTTTGAGCGCAAGTCCTTTTTGTACAATCTGCGCTTTATTCATTTGCACAAACGGCGCTTCGATCCGCAGTTGTCGGCCGCTTCCCAGATAAACGGCACGGTGCATGACCTCATGAAACGCCGCACTGCAATCGGGATAAGCATTCCCCGCCGCATCGTCGCCGTGCGCGCCGTAATAAATCACCTCGCACCCGTGCGACAGCGCAACGCTTGCCGCAGACGCAAGAAAGAGTCCGTTGCGGAACGGCACATAGGTAGACACCGGTTTTCCGTCCGTATGCGCCAATTGCTCCGCATAACTTGTTTTGGGGATTGCGTTATCGGAACCGGAGAGAAGCGCGCAATCCGAATCCGCAAAAATCGAAGCAAGATCCAGCCGTTTCACGGGAACGCCGTAATGCTCTCCTATCTTTTTCGCCGCCTCCAGTTCCTTTTTGTGCGTCTGTCCGTAAAAGACGGAGAGCGCAAGAACTTCCGACGCGCCGTATTTTTCCACCGCCAACCCGAGGCAGGTTGTGCTGTCCACCCCGCCGCTGAAAAGAACCAATGCTTTCATTTTATTTATTCTCCACCAACTTCTGCAATTCCGTATCGGTTCGGAAAGCGCCCAAAAAAGTTTTTGTCACCGTTTGCGCCGAGACGTTTCGGATGCCCCGCGCCGTCATACAGCTATGAAATCCGCTGATTTGCACACCCACGTCGGGGGAATGCGCCGCTTCCGCGATGATTTCCGCGATGTCGTGTCCCAAACGCTCCTGCAATTGGAGCCGTTTTGCCGCCATATCGCATATGCGGGCAATTTTGCTGAGTCCCAGCACGCGCCCTCGGGGGATGTACGCTACGTTGACGCGCATATCGTACATGAGCGCCATATGATGTTCGCAATAGCTGAACACGCTGATATCCCGCATCACAATGGCAGAACTTTCCTGCGCATCGGTATCGCAGGCAAAGGTTTTTCCGAACATTTCCGCAATTTCATGATTGGAATATCCCGTTCCCGCAAAAACTTCCTCGTACATTTTCGCCACGCGACGGGGAGTCTCGCGTAGCCCCTCCCGATCGGGATTCTCCCCGATCGCTTTCAGAATTTCGCGCACATGATATTCGATTGCTTTGGTATCCATATTTGTAACCGTCCTATTGCCGATTGGGGATCAGACGCTTCTCCGCGTCGGATCCCAGATATATTTATGTAATTGCAGTTGTAGTCTCGTCTTATTCAGCGTATGCTCTTTCATAAAGGAGACAATCGTGTCGGGATGAATCTTTCCGAATACCGGGCTGAAGTAAACGCAACAACGCGCCGTAAGATCGTACGCCCGAATCATCTCCGCCGCACGGTGCAAATCCGCAAGGTCTCCGACGACGAATTTTACGGAATCGGTATCTTTCAGATAAGAGAAATTTTCCAAACACATGAATTTCTCCATTCCGCTCCCGGGAAGCTTGTAGTCCATCGTGATGCTTGTGCGGGCGGAAAAGGGCGCAAAGTTTTTTAAGGGCACGCTTCCGTTGGTTTCGATTTCCACGTTGCGTCCGCACGCATCCAATTGGGCCATCAATTGTCCTATATGATTTTGCAAAAGAGGCTCGCCGCCCGTAAGCGTTACGTTTTGTACGCCCGTAGAAACAACGTAATCGACAAGCTGTTGCACCGTCATGATTTCCGCAACCGCATCGTCGGCATTCGCCCAAAGCGTATCGCAAAAGCCGCACCGCAAGTTACATTTGCAAAACCGCAAAAAAACCGCAAGCTCGCCTGCGCGCCGCCCCTCTCCGTTGATGCTGACAAACTTCTCCGCTACCGATAAACCGTCCACCGTCACCCCTCGTACACCGCGCAATTATCGGGTGTTTCATATACCGTTACCCTGCCGATCGGCAGTCCTTTCTCTCGGAGTTCTTCATGAAAAGCTCGCGCGAAGTTTTCCGCCGTGGGACGAAAATCCACCGCAATCAGATGAAAATTTTCCGACAGAAGCGCCGCTTCCGTATTGGGTTTTAAGGAATTTTTTTCATAAATCAGCGCATGATCAAAGCGATCGGCAAGTTCCCTGACAATCTTTTTCAAGTCGCCGAAATCCATCAGCATCCCTCTTTCGGCTCCGTCTTTTTGCAAACGCTCTCCCGAAAAGTCCGCTTCGATTACCCAGCGGTGCCCATGCAGATTGGCACACTTTCCGTTATACCCCCACAAAAAATGTGCGCTGTCGAATGCCGCGGATACTTTCAAAAAATACATGACTTCGCTCCCGTTCGTTCCGTTTTGCGCCATAAAAAAGCGGCCGGTAAACCAGCCGCATTCGCACGAGAATATTCGGTATACAGTACCGAAATGCCCTGGTTTTGTTTTTTGACAGGATGGCGCAAATGAACTGTCGTATTAAACTGCCACCAGTATAGCACTGTTTACGGCATATGTCAATCGTCGTACCGATGAAAAATCAAACCGAGAGACGGTTGCCTCTCCGCGTCGTATCGACGTCCATTACCCTTCTATGGTTTGCCCGTATTGTATCGAATCGTAATACCGCAACTCTTCTTTTTCACCCTCTTCGCTTTCGCGCATTGCCCCGAAAAATATATTTTCAAAAGCGTACGCTACAATTTGACAATGCGCGCCGCAATATGCTATTATATACCCACGCGGGCAATTAACTCAGCTGGGAGAGTGTCTTCTTGACGTGGAGAAAGTCACAGGTTCGAGTCCTGTATTGCCCACCAGTCCAAACCTAAAACGAACTCCTTTTGCGAGAATAGTTTTAGGTTTTTTCTTTACCCTGAAATTTCGACAAATATTTTCGCCGTCGCATTTCGACCGAGCGAAGCAATCTTAGAATATCGGTTCATCGGCCACACAATACGCTTGAAAAACGCGTCCGTTTGTGCCATAATAAGCGATACAAAAACAAGGTGTTCCATGAAAAACAGCAATAGAAAATCTTCGTTAGCAACCGGAATAGTATTATTTTCGGTCGGTGGTATTTTTACTACGATAAGTATTGCTTTATTGACAATAACGATAAAAAATATTATCCGACAAGGCATAAGCGCAATCGGCGCGGGAATCATTATGCCGATTATTTTTATTTTGGCGTTTTGCGGGTTCGGAGCAACCGCGCTTACAATGGGAGGCAGAGGGATTTACTTACGGATAAAGCAAAGCCAAGCTTACAACCGCGGCGAAGAAGTTATTGCGCAAATAGCGGATTACAAATCCGCAAGTTTCAGCAAAAATCATACTACACGCATACGGTACGCACTTGTACTTGCCTATACCCAAGAGGGCGAAAACAAAACATTTACAACCGACTATTTATACGACGTAAACGAATTTCGATATTTGAAAGAACGTAACGGGATAAAAGTCAAAGTCGACAACGATTTTGTCGCGGTTTGCGAACCGTTTCCGAAAGAAATATACAAGATAGACTCTACCTACGGTATAGAAACGGCATTTTTCAAGCAAAAGCCTGTCGCGATATTGCTTCGGCTTTGGGTAATATTTTTTATCGCCGCAATCCTATTTTTAATCGTATCGTTTTTTATCCGAAACAGTACTATTACGTTAACGTCGATAATTATCGTATTCACCGTTCATTTTCCGTTCGTTTTACTGTTGGCGATCTATCTCATAAAATGGTTGCATCGAAAACAATAAAGCGCACCCTTCAAGGGGTGCGTTTTATGGTTCTGTCGCTATATCAATTTTGTGCCGCATTCGGGGCAGAATTTTGCACCCGACGCAATCGGCTTACCGCATTCGGAACAAAATCTTTTTACGGGCGCACCGCACTCGGGACAAAACTTAGCCCCCGCGGCCAACACCGCATGACACGCGCCGCATTGCGCCGTGCCGACCGATTCTCCGCTTGCCATTCCCTTTCCCAAATTTATGCCTGCGCCTATGCCCACAATCGCGCCGGCGGCATTATGCTTGGCCGCCTCTTTCAGTGCGTCCGCTTGTGCCATCTGCGTATATACGTCCATATTTCCGCGCAGAATACTCAATTTCGCGCTTTCGTCGACTGCTTTCTCCAGCTCCTGCGGAACCGACAAATTCTCTACGTCGAATGCGGTGAGGGCAATTCCGATCTCGGCGCAACGCTCTTTTGCCTCCTCTTTGACCGCATCTCCGAGTTCTTTATAGCGCATCGTCATATCGGAAAGCGAGATGCCGAGCGAGGCGAATGCGCCGGAAATGCCGCCCACCAGCAGGGAGCGCAACGTCGCGCACACATCGCCTGCATAATATACGTCGGTAAGACCGCAATATTGCAAAAATGCGCAGGGATCGGTTATTTTGAACGCATACGATCCGTGTCCGCGCAGGCGCACAAGCCCTAATTCGGTCTGCACGGGAACGGGGTTGGAAGTCCCCCATTTCACCGGACCGAATTCCTTTTGATTCACAAAATAGATTTCCGATTTGAACGGGGTCTCGAAGCCGTATTTCCAACTCAGAAGTTTTGTCATGACGGGCAAGCTATCCGTTTCGAGTTTATACATTCCCGGCCCGAACACGTCGGCGATCCTCCCCTTATCGCAGAATATTGCCGCTTGCGTTTCTCTTACTGTGAGCGTTGACCCCTTTTTTATCACATTGCCTTTCAAGTCATACTTTTGTAATATCACGTCAAAATTAAGAAACGGCAATTCAATATTTTTCAGAAAACCCATACCCGCCTCCTTTCAATCTTTGCATTCCATCGTTTTTACCGCATGTTCGAATACCGACGCCCAATACCATCTGTCCTTTCCGAGGCAGTTCCACGAACCTATCCCCTGACGGCCGCCTATCGAGAAAAAGAACATTGCGTTGTAAATCGTCTGATCGAGCCCTGCGGTGATGAAATCAAAAAAGAAAATATTCCTTTTGTGCGTAATACGTTGTGCTTCACCGAACTTTGCGGTCGGATTGGCGCCTTTGAGTGCGCTCAACATTTGTTGCCCGAACGTAAACACGTCGTTTTCTTGCAATGCCCCGCCGAATCCCATAGTGAGGTTTACCGTGGTATCCGGCGTAGTGTATATATACCGCGGCGCATTGGCACGGTATTTGATACGGCGCACCTCCTCGGGCATAACCATGAAGTTTTTGGGCATGATTGCCGTTACCGCATCGTCGGCGATGCTCGCCCGTACAAACTTAACGTCGGGAAGCGTCGCGCCTTCCGGCATATCCGCGCGAATATTCTCGTAATTCAGCCCGGGTATTTCGAATTTCAGCGCATTGCCGTTGATGACGAACGTCGTACCGCACGCCGCACAGAACGCGGTATTTGCGCCGGATTCCATCTGTACGGGCGAACCGCACTGCGTGCAAACGAGCGCTTCCGCATCCTTACTGCGTTTTATGTAAATATCCTCGCCGCCCTTCGGTTCGACTTTGCATCCGCAAGACGCACACACGCCGCCCGCACCGAGCTTGCCGCCGCAAGCGGGGCAAGTATCGCCTTGCAGCGTGTCTTCGGTTACGGTCACCTTCAGCTCGGCGTCGGAGATAATATTGATTTTATCGTTTGTATAGTCTGCTTTTTGCGTTTTGTTCCCGCCGCCGTAATGGTACAACCTTCTGCCGTCAAGCAGTACGTCCACCGTCGGGATATGCATTTTATCCGCCACCGCGCATATCTCGTCGATGATGCCGTCGGTCATGCGCTTCCTATCGTCGTCTTGCTTTTTTCCGCGAAGATACCAGACAAACACGGGTTCGCCGTCCGTTTCTCTGCCCGTCGTTTCCGTAAGATACACTTCCGTCAGATAGCCCAGCTTATATTCGGGAAATCCGCTCTCCTTTTCCAAACGCTGTATATCGACACGAATTCCGAGCAAATCCCCGCGGATGTTCTCCGCCGCCCAATGATCGACTTGACTGTTCAACACCTTCGCTTCGGCCTGCTCTATCCGTTCACGGTCTTTTTTGTACGCTTTAGACAACATCTTATGCGCATCCTCGTTGCCGGACTGCTCCAGCACAACATACGAAACGTATTCCATAAACGGGTCTTTGTAAATACAATCCTTCATCCCGTACAGACAACCGCCCACAAGCGCCGCCTCAAACCCGAGATTGTAAATCGCCGCCTTCAAATAATCCATATCCTTGGCGACCAAAGTGTCCTCGTCTATTCTGCGTCGTATGTAATATGCGCACGCATCGTCGTCCCCGTTCACGGTGAGATTGTACAAAAGCTCCGTCGGCGCGGTTTTGTACAGTTCTTCCTGCGTTTCGCATTTTTCAAACCAATCGGCATACTGCTCGAAAATTTCCTGCGCAATGTCCCAGCGTTTATTCTTGATGATTTCATGCCACTGAGCGGTGTTCATAGCATCCCTCTTTCTTTTCTATATGCTTAAATTATATAACACGCAACTTGAGATGTCAATGTTTAATACGGTGATTCGTTTGACGATATTGTGCGGTAGAATCACAACAGTGCGTATACTTTGCCGAAAAAATTGCCCGAAAATTGGACGTATGGCTTTGACAAATACGGCGAAATTTGTTATACTGACAGTGTCGACAGCAAAATGACAGCGTAGAAATCCGACGGATTTCTACGCTTTTTTTGTGTCTTCGCAGTTTTCAGGTAGCTTTTCTCCGATAAAGACTCCGCAAATTCACGGAGGTACTTTTTATGGAAGCACAGAACACCCGATTTTTGGGCGAAGAAAGACTCGGCAAGCTGATGCGCAAATTCTCTATCCCTTGCGCACTGTCTTTGCTTGTGAGCGCGCTTTATAATATCGTGGATCAGATTTTCGTGGGAAACAGTGAATTAAGCGTGCTCGGAAACGCGGCAACCGGCGTAGTTTTCCCCATCTTTATTATTGCCCAGGCATTTGCCTGGTGTTTCGGCGACGGGTGCGCCGCCCACCTGAATATCTGCCAAGGCTGTAACAAAGCGAAAAACGCGCACAAAGCGATCGGCACCGGCCTGGTGGTCACACTGTTTAGCGCCGGCGCGCTGATGGCCGTGTTCTATCCGCTCAAACGTCCGCTGCTTTCGATCTTCGGCGCATCGGAAAACAGTATCGGTCTGGCGGTGGAATATTTCAATATCATTCTCGCGTTCTTCCCGTTGTTCATGCTGATGAATATGATGAACGCCGTGATCCGTGCCGACGGAAGTCCCGGCTGGTCGATGGCGTCTATGCTTTCGGGCGCGATCGTCAATATCGTTCTCGATCCCGTATTCATCTTCGGATGCAAATGGGGCATGTCGGGCGCCGCTTGGGCTACCGTTATCGGACAGACGGTGTCGTTCGTCATCTCTCTTGTCTATTTCTTCCGCACCAAAACGTTCAAGCTGACGCTTCGCAGTTTTATCCCGCATCTCAAAGAATTTTCCCGTGCGCTCAAGCTGGGTCTTTCTTCGTTTATTACGCAAATGACCATCGTGATCATTTCCCTCGTATGCAACATCATGCTCAAAAAGTACGGAGGACTTTCCAAATACGGCGAGGACATTCCCATTGCCATTATCGCCATCGAAAGTAAAGTATTTACCGTGGTTATCAATCTCGTAGTGGGTATCGTACTCGGTTGCCAACCGATTATAGGATACAACCTCGGCGCGCGCAAGTACGACCGTGTGCGCCAGCTGTACAAGAATATCTTTTTGTGTACCGTTGTTATCGGCGCATGTTTCACCCTTCTTTTCGAGATCGCGCCGCAAGCGGTCGTGCGCATCTTCGGCACTCCCGACCACGACAACGTCAATCCCGCTTACTACTGGGAATTCGCGCGCAAAACATTCCGCATCTTCCTGATGCTGGTTACGTTCACCTGTCTGATTAAAATGACGTCTATTTTCTTCCAGGCATCCGGAAGACCGGTGCGCGCCATCATCGCGTCGATGATCCGCGACATCGTCTGCTTCGTCCCGCTCATTCTTCTGTTGCCGCTTGCATTCGGTATCGAAGGAATCCTTTGGGCCGCGCCCGCCGCCGATATGATCGCAATGATCGTCGCCGCAATCCTCACGATCACATTTTTCCGCGCCCTTCGCAAAGAAGAAAAGAGTTTGCCCGCCGCCGATCCCGAACCGCAACCCGTCCCGGAAACGCTATAAAAAATCAAGCCTTATTATCCGAAAGAGTCTCTGCCACACGGCAAAGACTCTTTTTCGTTACACGCTTTTCGATTTGTCGGCAGTACGCCGCGCCGCCGTAAAGGCGTTTTGCAGCGATACGGCATAACCGTCGTACAACACCGCATCGGTCTCGCCCGATGCATTCACGTCGATACCCAGCATTTCGCTCAGCTTATCCGTGGAAATCTTTCGGATTTTCTTCCCTTCGGCCACTTTGGCCGCGTACGTTTTGTCCCGCTCTCCGTCCCCGTCGTTGCTCACGAAATATCGGCATTTCCCCACCGAATTGGTGATATTGTATTTCTTTTGCAAAAGCACGCGCAAGAGGTTAATGCGCTTTTCGGCGTTTTGAAAACGCAATGCATCGGACAGACAGACGCTCGGCGCGTACCGATCTTGCGGATATTGTTGCTTGAGCGCTTTGAGCGCCTTGGCCACTACGATATCCGAACTGCACACCACGCAATCTCCGTGTCGCGCCAAAAACTCCGGCATGCCGCATTCGCTTCGGCGGCAAAGCTCCTTGGCGACCAGCATCGACATTTCGGCATCATCGCAACTTTTATGTTCCGTAAGACCGGATACGTCGATTCCCAGGTCCTGCACAATATTTTCCAACGAGCGCGCCTGATATTGCGGCGCATAACGGCAATAAAAGCTCTGCGTGTCATATACGTTCAACAAAAGATGCGGCTTGTCGTATTTTTCATATGCCGTTTCCAAAAAATTCAGATCGGATGCAATACTGTGCCCCAACAAAATCCGATTGGGCTGCGTCAAAAGCGCACGCAACGCCGCATACTGCTTACCGAACGACGGATGCTTGCGAAACTCCTTTTCTCCGTAGGCCAGTTGCACGTACGGGTCGAAACGGGCACGACTCAATCGGAACGCACATTCCGGATTCATCAGAATATCCCGCTTTTCCAATACCGTAAACGATTCATCTACGATCACATATCCGAACGAGCAGATGTGAAACCCGTCGGCACACTCTATATCAAAAAACAAATACTCCATTTTCTTTTTTCCGTAATGCGTTTTTCTCTGCAAGTATAGCATCAAGGAAAAAGCTCTTTATCGTAGTAATAACAATTATTGGTCTATATTGCTGTTTCGCTTGCAAGTAACTTGCAAAAATTCTTGTTTCGCCATCGGGAATTTCGCCATGAACAATTTGCACCGCCGCCTCTGGGAAAAATCCTTTAACATCTTCTGCCCATTGCGATGCTAAATGCTTATACGGAACAGCAATAACAGTAAAGATTTTATTTTGACGGACAAAATCTTGAATCGAATATAATGCCGTTATGGTTTTACCTGTACCGGTCGCCATAACAAAAAATCCCTTGTGCGCATTGTCATTCCATTTTTCTCTTGCAGAAATTTGGTATGACCGCATTTCATATTTTGCCGTTTCCTTTTTGTACACACCTTTTTGCTCGGTTCTATCCAAAAGTTCCTGCTCGAAGGCGGTCATAAAATCATAAACTATTAGCTCGGAATTTGTGCCATTCCAAATACTTTCAAATTCTGCTGTTTCATCAGCGATACGTCCCTCTGTATCAAACCAACTTTTATATACTCGCGTTTTCTCATAATTTACATTGTATCCGGCACCAGTTTCATTGTTTGACCCAACACAAGCGACAATATTGCCATCATAATCTTCTAACAATGCAAATGTGTCTGCGCGTTTCTCGGCGATTCCCGTATTTTTCTTGTTTATCCATTTCAATCAAAATATCGTAAAGCTCATCAGGCACTTCGACTGTGCTTTTCGAGCCGTCTGCAAATTTATAAGTATACTCTTTCATAATTTAACTCCTTGAATTTTGTAAATCCGCAGAGCCGTGTTTTCCGCAAACAAAAAGACGGCACAAAAAGCGTTTGAGATTTGCTTTCCTTGCCGTCTTGCGGTCTGCGGACTCTTTTTTTCTTTTAACTTATTTTCTATCTGAATTTTGTACTATTATTTTACCATCGTCCGAAAAGCGTATCTTCGTTACGCATCCTTTGATAGCAATTTCGATTGTTTTTGTACGTCTATCCGCCATACAAATTAGTTTCCCTTGATTGTTCCTAACTTCTTGCACAATTCACCTCGTGTATCTATTCGATTAAAACAATTTGATGCAACTCACTAAAACACCTTGTATTTCACAATCGGCTAC
>CAMUPJ010000004.1 GCA_947090725.1 uncultured Clostridia bacterium | reverse complement strand
GAATTTTTATACAATTATATCCTGTATAAGGAGGTAAATGTATATAAGAGACAAATCCCACCTTTCATATCAAATAAATTCTTCCTTTGTAAATGAAAAGCACCGAACTTCCCTCGGTGCTTTTTGCATGGCGACGTTCGGTGCCTTATGCGAAAATTTTCAATCCGCCCCGCGCCACTTTACACAAAAGCCGTTTGTCGCGATAGATTTCTCCGTCCAGCTGAATGGGTTTTCCGTTACGGCACACAATCTCCGCTTCTTCACACACAATGTGCGTGGTAATGGGCAGATGCATATGTTTTCCTTTGACGAACTTGGGAAGAACCGGCATGATCCTGCCGTTTGCCGGCATTTGCATGACGATGATATCCAGTTTGCCGTCGTCTATCTTCGATACGGGACTGAGCTTGATTCCGCCGCCGATGGAAATTCCGTTGCACACGCCCGCCATGATGCAATCGTACTCCCGCGTTTCCCCCGCCGCGGTAACGGAAACCCTATACGGCTCGAAGTGCTTAAGGCAGTACACCAGGCTTATCAGATATTTGAGTTTTCCGTTTTTGCCCGCTACCCGTTCCAATACGTCTACGTCCAAACCGGTACCCGCCACGTTGAGACACCTGCGCCCGTCGCATTCGATATAATCGATGTTTTTCGTCTCGCCGCGCAAGATTCTCCCGAGCGATGCCGAAACGCTTTTCGGCAAATCAGCCGCGCGTGCAAAGTCGTTGCCTCTTCCCGCCGGCAGAAAGCCGAGCGTACTTTCCGCGGGCGCCGCAAGGCCGTTGAGCACCTCGTGAAAAGTACCGTCGCCGCCCACCGCCACCAAAGACGCGGCAGGCTCGTCCGCCGTTATGCGCGCGGCAATCTTCTCTCCGTCCCCCGCGGCTTGCGTAAAGTACATGGCATACTCCACGCCGTGCCGAAGGCAATACGCGGCCGCGGCATCCGCATATTTGCGTCCGTTCCCTTTGCCGCTGTTTGCGTTTACGATAAAATGCAGCATAGTAACTCCACGGCGACCAAACGCCACCGATTTTTCCACTCTCCGTATAGTATGCGCAAATGCGAAAAAGGAAGCAAGCGGCCGAATGGCGTCAGTTCTCTTCCGTCTTGCGCCATTGCGCGGTCGCCGTCACTTCTTCGCCTTGTACGGAAGCAAAGTTGCGCTTCACGCTCTCGCCCGCCCGATAGAGACGTTCGTCGCCGTCTATTTTCCAACCGAGAAATTCATAACCGTCGCGCTCGAGCGAACATGCAGGCATGATGATTTCTTTATCGAAAGTCGCTTTCTGCCAAAAGGTCTGAACGGTTTCGTCGATTTGCGCGACAAAGCGCACGGTATACGTAATGGGTTTCCAATTTGCGGTTACGGTGAGAATTGTGTCCGGCTCGGTGACTTGCGGCGCCATATGGTAATACCCCGGATAATACACCGACCCGTGTATCACCCAACTTTCGAAAACGTATCCCTCGCGCGTAAAAGCGCACTCGGGGGTGGTAAAAGTATTGCCGTAGCGTATCGTTTGGTCTGCCATTTCACCTTTGGCTTCGGTGGTACCCGAATCGGAATCCCGCTGGGAAACGTAGCGCAAAATAATGGAAAATCCTTGCCACTGCGCCGTCGCAACCACTTCCGCGTCTTGCGTAGCGGCAAGGTTGGCGGTGATACGTTCGTTGGGCCGATAGATCGTTTCGCCTATCTTCCAACCGGTAAATTCGTATCCGTCGTTTTCAAAAAAAGTGCATTCGTCCAACGTATTATCATCGCCGTCATAGGTAAAGCGCGGACCCGTCACATATACATTGGACGTTTCGCTCAAACGATACTTGACGGTATAGGTGACGGGCGTCCATTTGGCATAAGCGTCCCAGTCCGCCCGACAGTCGGCGCCCGTAAAACTCTCGATGCTCTCGCCCGTAAAGTCGGCGGTTTTGTACCAACCGTTGAACACGTACCCTTTGCGTGTGGGAATCGGCAATTCTATGGTGCCCGACTCGCTGTGATACTGCCGCGCAAGCCACTGCGCCGTACCGCCCGAGGGATGCAACGTAGCGGTATAGAGAAAATTAAACTTAAAGTAGATATCTATATCCCCGCGCATATCCGGTGAAATTTCATTGACGGGTTGGGTGAATTCCGCGTCGCGGTACCACCCCAAGAAAGCGTAGCCGCTCTTGCTGACGCTTCCCGCCAAGAATCGGACGGATTCCGACCACGCGTGGTACGTTTCGGGCAAGGCTTGCGTTACCGTGCCGCCGTCCGTGTGATAGGTTATGTTGTATTCTTCCTGATACATGCCGTAAAACGCACGGTTGTCTCGGCTTCCCGTGGGGATTTGTCCGATATTCGCTCCCTTTACGGCAGAGACGTCCACAGGGAACCAACCGCAAAACGCATAACCGTCCCGTTGCCGGGAGGGCAACACAAGAGGATCGCTCTCGTAATGATAGGCAAGCGTTTCTTCCGGATCGTCGCCCCGCAAGTACGCCGCTTCGTCTTCGTACAGATCGACGGTGTACCTGCGAAGATACTTGGCGTACAACCGCACACGCTCGCCGTCTTTCACCAGTTTCACCTGCTTTGTGTAGGCACGACTGTCAAACCAACCGAGAAAAACGAATCCGTCTTCCGTCAGATCGGGCTCGGGCACCCACACCTCTTCTCCCGATCGGGTAACCACGGCATAGTCGGCCAGCGACTGCGCTACGCCGCCTTCCTCGGCACTGCAATCGGTATGGTACACGATATATCCTTCGTTCTCGTCCGCAACGGGCACGATACGGTCACGAAGCCAAGCAAAGTCGTCGCGCGCCATGGCTTCGCGGAATAAATCGCGGTGCACCGCATACAGAGGATCGCCGTACATGGTCGCGGGCAACTTCGCGGGCAACGCTTTATCGGAGGGAAAAGAAATGCTCTCGAGCATTTCGCTATGCACTTTTTCCACCACCGCATTCGGCGCCTGCACCGTAAGGTCGCGCAAAGAAGACGACTGCAAAGACACATACGTCACCGATTCGGGCAACGTCAGACGGCGCATATATCCGTCTGCAACCGTATCGACCTCTATGCCCACCACAGGCTTACCGCGGTACGTCTCGGGGATGCGCACGTTGTCGCGTATTCCATAGGCGATACCCGTCACCACGTAGCCTTCGTCGTAGTATTCGGTCGCCGCGCGGTAGGCGAACCGCAAAGGACGCTCGGTAAGCGGAAATTCAAACGCCGCGCCCGCCGCCGCAAGCGGAAAGATAACGAATATAATGCCGATCAGCACGCCTGCACCGCCGCCCGCGCCGAGACGGGCGAAAAAGAAAGCGGTTGCCCACAGCACAACGCGTGCCGCCGTAAAGATGCCGAACACCGCCAACCCCATGCCGAATCCCGCCACGGAAATTCCGTAGATAAGTTCGAGTACCGGCATAAGCGCAAAGACAATCGCATACGCGATATTTTTGGTCACCACGCCGACTTGCAAAAAAGGCACGGGCAACAGCGTGAGTACCGCTCCCACCTCGAAGACAAGCGCCGCAACGACCGCAACGACGAATCCCGTATACGTCCCCACAAGCAGCATCAGCACCAAAAACAGAATATCGAGCGCCAGCATGAGATACATGCCGAGGTTGGCAACCACGCCTTTTGCCTTTTCGTTTACGTACGCTGCGGCTCTGTTCGGCTCGCTTCGGAGCGTGTTAGTCTTTTTCATTGCAACCACTCCTCCGTATTGCCGGTGACTTTATTATGTCGCCGTATTTTTTTACCGTGCGCGACGGGCGTTACAAACACCACCGACTCGTAGTCTTCGTACACCGCGGTGTTGCGCCGTTCCCGAAAAGGAATCGCGTTGATCCGCTTGCGCCGCGCGGGCGAATGCAACTGTTGCGCGATTTTATCGAGGGGCAAGGAAATCTTCTCGCACGTGTTGCACACGTTTCCTATCGGCGCGCCGCAGTCCTTGCAAAAATAGCCGCCGCAAGCGGCACAACGGAACATTTGCGAAGAGGGGAACGGCTTGCCGCACACCTTGCACACTTTTATGTCTTTGTTGCAGTACAACGTGTCCCCCACATAAACCGCCTTGACTTTGCGCGCCGATACGACTTTCACTGCCGCATAGTAGGAAGCGGGACGGGGAGCCTTTCGGGCGCACGCCTCGCAAAACCCGTGCTCGCAATCCTTTTCGCCGCACAGCTTGGCTTTCTCTTTGGCCACCGGCTTGCCGCACGAACAGTCTACACGGTCGAACATGCAGAGCTTTTTCCCGGTATCGCTCTCCGGCCGCAAATCTCCGCGGTAAAAATATTCGCCGCAGGCGTCGCAGGTATCCGCCTCGTTTTCCTTATAATACTTGTAGCCGTCGCGGGTTTTGCACCTGACGCATTCGCTCTTTCGGAGGAGTTTTACGTTGCGGAAAGTATTGAGCGCTCCCGTTTTGCCGAGACGAAGCACCTCGCGCTCCACATAATTCTCGTCCTGCCCGCGTACCGCCGCGTCGCGGGGAGAAAGCGGCGTATTGGATCCCAGGTTGAATACCCGCGCGCACTCGTCGCACAGACGGTCGGAAGAATCCACGCTCTTGCGCGAATGCTCCCTGCACAGAATCTTGTGACAAATCACGCAACCGTCGTCGCGGAACGCATAGCGGTTGCAACCCTTACGTTCGCATTTGGCGGCGCACGCCGTGCAACCCACGGCGTATCCGCTTTCCGTCTCTGCCAACACGATGCCGCATCCGTCCGCAAGTCGCTTGCCGCAATGCGGACAAACGTGTCCGCGGAAAGTTTTGGTGGGATTGATTTCCTCCGAAAACGTAGCGCTCTCTCCATGCGTCCCCCGCACGGTATAGGTAATCCGATCGTTATCTACCGTATTGAGAAAGACGCCGATGGGCATCATACGGCAGGTCACGGTGGAATTGAGAGCGTTGACTTCCGTGTGGGTAGCTTCCTGCGCCGCACGGAACGCCTCGTTGCGTTTGCGCATATGCTCGCACAAATCGCTGCTCTCGTTTTCCACCAAAAAGTCGAGAATGCGCCGCCGCACGTGCTCCGATTCGCGGATCTGCGTGACAATGGAGTTGAGCTGACGTTGCACGGCAGGCTCCAAACGCGGCGTCTCCGTTTCGTCTTCCTGTGCGGCATGCTCCAACGGCGCATACGTCATATGCGCAAAAAAGTCGTCCGACGCGCCGTCCACATCCAAAAGCACGCTGTCGATGATATTGGACAGTCGTTCGTTGGTGTCGATATTGTCTTTGCACTCGATGAGAAAGAACAATTCGTACTTATTTTTCCCCTCGAGACGTTCCCGCTTTTCTTCCGTACACCCAAACCCTTTGGCGGCGGGCGGCAATGGCACGGATTCGTCGGCACGCACCCGACTGCGGCAATACAAAAACGAATACTCGTTGCTTATTTTGTCGAGCAACATCTGCACGAAGGGCGTAGAACGGTTGACGTGCTCGAGACGACTCGTTTTTCCGCGGCTTTTTTCCACCTGCGGCTTGTATGTAATATAATAGACTTTGTCGCTTCCCTCGAACTCGACGTGATACGCGTTGGCAATCTCGTCGGTTTCTTCTTGGGAGAGCGTACGGATTTCGTCCTCGTCAAGCGGACGGTATACCGAAATCACCCCGACTTGGGGGTTTGCCGCCGCACGCACGAAACGCTCGATCGCGCGGAGATTGTCGTCCATCATGGACACGTTGCGACCGCTTGCCTGTGCGCTTTCTATGAATCTGCGAAGATCTTCCGATCTGCCTGCCTTCGCCATGGGTGTGCGAATATCCTCCTAAACGGTGCGAACTTTCCGTCCGCATCCTCACACGGTGTATGTGCTATTACATCAAATCTTCGTCGGTGTACAATTCCTGATCGCCGAACTCGCCGACCAACGCGCGGAACGATTCGATACTTTCGCGTACGTTCCGCCGAAATTCCGCCCAAGGCGCAAAGTCGTCGAACGTGCCCGTGCCGTATCCCGACTGGTACTGCTCCCACAAGTACTCGACGATTTGCGAAAATCCCACTTCCGTCGGCTCGTCGCCCGCCCTATGGGTTTTGCCGACACGCCGCAGAAGTTCCCGATGCACGTCTCGGTTGTTTTCCAAAAAAGCCGCTACGGCGCCGCCGATGATAAACGTGTTATCGCCGTCCCAATCGGAAAACAGATGCAATTCGTCGTTGTAGAACGAATACAGATAGTATTCGAGCGAGTTCTCCGCCACAAAGACGTACACGTGCATATCGCCGTGCTGGCCTATGCGGGAAATGCGCCCTACGATCTGTTCTACGAGGTTGGGGTCGTGCGGCAGATTGGTGATAATCAGATTGGAGCAGAACTGCATGTTAAAGCCCTTTTCCTCACCGCTTATCGCAAAGTACACCGCCTTGCGGTATTTCGGCTCGTCGCTCCGAAACCGCAGATAATTCTTGTTATCGGTATCGCCCTCGCCGTTGAGCGCCCTTCCCTTGTGCACGCTGTCCACAAGACGGATCAGCGTATTGCGTTCGGCGCCCGCATCGGAAAAGACAAGCACCTTCTCTTCCGGCAACAGTTCGTTGACCAAACGATCAAACTCCGCATACTTGCTCTCGCTGTCGATTTCGCTCGCATCGTAATACGCCAGCGTCCCTTCGCGCTCCGATGCGTATCCGCCCTCGATACGCGCCTTGCGCATATATCGTGCGCTTACGGCATCGTCGTACGCTTCGTCTTCCGCTCTCTGCCGTTCTTTTGCCGAAAGCTTGGCATACGCTTCGCGGGAAATCTCTCCTTTGTAGCGGATACGGTGTCCCCGTTTGGGCGGCACCACGTAATTTTCGCAGGCAAACCGAACGGCGTCCGCTTCCGCACCGGTAAAATCGGCAATACGCGCCGACAAACTCGCCGCAAACGCGCGGTCTTTCTCTTCCGTCACGACAAACGGCGGATCGTCCGACTCGAAAAACCTTTGTCGCACATACTGCGCCCAATGCATGTCGCTGCCGAAAGCCGCCGCATCGAAATCGGCGAGATTCTGCCGCAAATATTTCGTATCGGTGGCCGATTCCCCCAGACACAGTCCGTCCGTCACCGCTTCTCTGACTTGCGCTTCAAACGCGGGCGACGCGAAATTATTGAAATTGAGATACGTCACCTCGCGGATGGTAAGCGGCTCGAGCGAACGGCGCACCGTTTTGCTCGTAAGACGACTGCGCGTAAAGAGCTGGTCGATGAGACCTTTGAGTTGCCGAAGTTCTTCGCCGCGGAAATCGCTCAGGCGCGCTTTGCCGAAACAGTAGTTGCGGATAAAGTCGTCCATATCGCGGAACTGTTCGGGGCGCACGATTTTCATCAGCTTATAGATATCCGCGAGCTGACGACGGATCGGGGTGGCGGACATCAGAATCTTGTACACCACCGTAGGCAACGCGCACAGTCTTTCCACCACCCGATAGATTTGCAGTGTTTTGCCGGGATCGACCGACAGCAAAGCGTCCGCTTCGTCCACCACCACCATGTTGATCTCGGGAAGCGAGCGGGCATACGCATCCAAAAGTTTGAGATAGTTCTCGTCGATTTCTTTACTAAGCCGCGCATACAACGCTTTATTGGCGTCGGTAGCGCGCACCATATCGCGGTAATTTTCGCCGGGATGCGGTTTGAACTTTTCGGCGGCCAACCACTCTTCCGCCTGTTCGATATCCCGCTCCAGCTTTTGTTTGAGCGCTTTGACCTCGGCGAGCGCCACGTCGAACGTCATGATGTACATAGTTACGCCGTTTGCTTTTTTGCGCTCGTTTTCGGCAATCTGCGCAAACGACTGCACGACGCAACCGGTAAAATGTGCGGAGAATTTATCTTTGACTTCCTGCGCCCACTGAAAATCGAGTTTGCGGGGACAGAGCAGGAGCACGTTGCGGATAGCGCCGCGTACGGCATATTCCGCTACCGTCATTCCCACTTCGATGGTTTTGCCCAGTCCCACTTGATCGCCGAAAATCCCCTTGCCGCGAAAACGGCCGAGCATACGCAAAACGGCCTCGCGCTGGTATTCGAACGGAGAGAACGACGGATAGTACGGAATGCGCAATTCGCGGAAATCGTCTATTTTGCGCACCTCGCGGGCCGCTTCGAAGAGATCGCGATAGCGGTAATAACTCTTGGGGCACGCATCCACCTTGAGACCGCCCGGGACGCTCTCTTCGCTGATTTTCCATTTGATTTCAAAATCTTGCGGCATAGATTCCTCCCCGCACGATATCGCACAACAATACCGTTCCCTCGTAGGCGGCGCGAATGCGCAAATCGGCAAATGCTCCTTGGGCGGCGCTCAGAAAAGGCTTGCCGCCCAAAAGCATCATATCGGTATACTTTCCGTTCGTCTTTGTTTTGGCATAAAATTCCCACTCGTCGCATGCGGGCTTTATCACCGCTTCGACGACGGCATGCGTCGCGCCCGCATAGAATTTCCCGTCGCGGAAAATCGGTTGCGTCTGGAAAAAGTCGGCCACACTGCGAGGCACCGATTTGCACACCGCACGTTGTCCGTCGTAGATTCCCAGCAACAATTGCGTGGAATTGCGCTCGATCCAATAAAAAGCGCCGTTATAATATACGATCCTGCCGCGCAGAATTTTGCCTGTGCCTGCGCCGTAGTTCACGTCGCTCAGCGTATGAATCGATTCGCATTGCAAGTCGGGCGTAAGAAGGTAAATATTTTTTTCGTCGGCTACGGCAAACGCACCCTCTCCCGCGCACGGTACCGAAGTGATCTTCTCACGCATTTTCCGCGATGCCACGCTTCCCCGTCGCAAATCCACGGCAAAGACCATATCGCCGCACACGCACAACAGCGTATCGCCGCCGAGACACACGGGACGGGTAATCTTTTGCCCGATGCGCACTTCGAAAACGGTTTTGCCGTTTTCGTCGATACAGAAAAGCGTCCCTCCGTCTTTTTCGACGGGTTGCACCAAAAATTCTTCCCACAGCACGCCGGTACCCGCCACCGCCGTACCCAAAGGGATCGTCCGCTTTTCGGCCGCCTTCGCGGAAGGAAGCGATGCGATGCAAAGAGAATTTCCCACCGTATACAGCACGCGGTCGTTCTTGAGAAGCAGTCCGCCGTTGACTTTACCGTCCGTCTCGATGATTTTGCGGCAATCGATACGACCGTCGCCCGAGGCGTTGCCGTCCGCCGCCATATTGTTGCGTCCGTCGCCGTACAACGCGTTCCACCGCGCGCCCGCCGCCGACACTTTTTCCCGTACGATTTTTCCGCCGCCGAACGCCCCTTCGCCGGTCAGCGCCGCCGTTTGTTCTTGCGGCATTCCGCGCACCGTCAAGCCTTCGCATCCGCAAAACGCGCACGCTTCCGCCGTGCGCACCGATACGGGCAAACGGATTTCGGCGCACGCGGCGGGATGCCAAAACGCTTTCGCGCCCACAACTTCGGTTCCCTTTTCGATTTGCACCGCGTCGTCCGTTTCCGTGCGTGCCGCGGGGCAGAAACTCACCAGCCGTTCGTCGAAATACAACAAGCCGTCTGCGACGTGCATGCGACCGCCTGCCTGCAAAGTACGAAGCGACCGACATCCCATAAAGGGATTGACGCCCACCGTGCGGAGCCCGTCGGGAAGCCGTACCCGCTCGATATCGGCAAAAGCAAATGCGTAACTGCCGATCGCCGTCACGCCGTCGCCCACAAATACCGATCGGACGTCCGCACCACGGAACGCATTGTCGCCGATGCGGAATATGCCGCCTCCCACATACACGTCGGCACTGCCTTTTCCTATGTAACGCACCGCCGTGCCGTCCCGCACGACAAAATCTTCCGCGCGAAAGACGTGGCCTTCGCGCTTTTCCAACGTGCGGCGATGGGCGCTTACCGCCTCCACTTCCGCCAAAAACTTTTCGTCTCTTCCCTGCGCCGCTTTGCATGCGTCGGCATAGAGCGATCCCACTTCGTCAAGCGGCGTATCGCACGCTTCGAGCGCGCGGTTGTCCTTGCACGAAAGCGCCGCTTTCAGCGCGCCCCAGTAGGCCGTATGGCATTGTGCGTCGCAAACAATAGCCTTCTCGAAACAAGCCGATGCCGAAACGAAGTCCTCGGCGGCAAGCGCCATTTCTCCTACGCGGCAAAACGCATCCGCGCCGAATACAGGCTCGCGTACGCCTTGCGGCACAAATCCCAGTACGTCCCACAGCGCTGCAACGTACGCTTCGAATCCGTGCTTTTGCACGCTTGCGCACAACGCTTCAAACGTATCGCGCACCACGGGAATTCTGCGCGATGCCGGCAGTGCGGCAACATACAGGCCGAACGTCTCGCCGAGACGCGGATATTCTCTGTCCCACAGCGCCCGCACCGTTTTGGCACGGTTCTCGCATAACAATTTCCGTAAATACAGTTCGCTTTCGCGCGGATAGTTGTCCAGCACGCTCTCGATCATATCGTCGGCACGATCCCATGCCCCCGCCGCCAGCGCGCAATCGATGACCGCAAGCGTCCGCGTAAGCCGCTGTGGCGAATCGGCTTCGAGCGCATGGATCACGCAGCGCGAAAGCGATACATACGCGTCGATGCCCAACATTTCTTTTGCCGCATCCAAACGGGAGAAAACGAGTCTTGCATACCCGTCGGAAGCATCGTAAGCAAATGCCGCTTCCAGCGCGGCGGTCGCCCGAGCGGGACGGTTACGGTCTATGAGGCGGAGCGCCGTTTGCACCAACGTCTCTACGTACGGCGCCGCTTCCTCGGCGCTGCCGCAACGGTACAATGCGCTGCCACACGCCGCAAGCGCTTGCGGCGTGAAGGCGCGCGCCGTCGCATTCTGTATCAGCGTTTCGTTATCGCGCACCTGCGCGTGCGCAAGATACGCGCACCAAAACAGACGCGGCGACTTACAGCCGACGCTTTCGAGCTTATTGCATCGGCTAAGCGCCTCTGCGTAATTCTCCGCTTTTAAGTTGCGCGCAATGTGCGCCAACTCGCTTTCTTCGTTGCCCGTTTCCGCGCGATAATCGCTCGCGCGCAGTTTCCGCTCGGCAACAACGGGTTGCGCGGCGACAAAGGAAACCGTCGGCGATTGCCCCGACGCACGCACGGCAAATTTCATTCGCCGCGCTTCGGTCGCCGCGTCCACGTACGGTACGATATCCAACAGACCCTGTGCCGCCTGTGCCAAAAGCGCCGACACGCCCTCTTTCTGTACGAGTTTCATCGGCTTTTTGCCCACCCCGGTGGTCGCCGTCCGCTCGTTTTCCAACAAAAGGAAACGCCGCGCCGCGCCGCTGCGCAGCAACCGATCCGCCGTTTGCGCACAGGAAGCAAAAGCATAGGCCGCTTTTGCGACCCGAAGCGTCGCGATCTCCGGCGCATCGAAATCGGTATACACCGCTATGCGGTATCCGCGCAAAGTCATCGCCTTGACAAACGCACGGCAATCTTCCGCGGCGCCGTCGTCGCAAAACGCCACGGCGTCATACTCCGTTTCGGGATGCAACGTAGCCGCCCGCACCGCCTCGATTTTTTCCAGACGCTTAATCAGTCCCCGCTCGTCCGCACACAAACCAAGCAGCTCGGTATACGCTTCGTCCTCCCGAAAAGAAGCCGGACGGTAGGAAAACACAATGGGCGCAATTTCGCCTTTTCTGCGATTTTCCGTAATTTTGTTCTGCGCCAAAAACAATCCGTAATACGCTTCGGCGCCGACAACGCCGGTCATACTCCGGAAGAATGCCGCCGCACCGACAAAATTATACGACGCCAACCGATTATAGCCGTCGCTGAGAATACCGTTTGAAATATCAAGCGGTTGCAAACAGTACGCGCACACGTACTCTCCGTCTCTTTTGTCGATTTGCGGCCCGCCGCAATACGGGCAGGCACGCGAAACGTATTCTTCCATATCTTTATATACCGATGCCGAAAAGTGCCGAAAGGCACGTTTGCGATTTTCGTCGGGGCGAGCTTTTCGGTTCGCCCCAAGCAAAGAATTCCTTTAACTTTCCGCCGTCAATGTCCGCGTTTACGCTGGGCGATACAGTCGAGCAACACGTCGGTCAAAGTAGATTCCAACCGAATCAATCCCGCGTCGCGCTCGGCCAGAATATTGATGCATTCGCCGCACACATGCGTGATATCGCGTCCGCTCATCTCTTCGCCCGCATCGGCCAGCACGTCGAGATCGATCGTATCGAAGTCCGCCTTGTCGATGCGTCTGAGTTTGGCCGCAAAAATCTGCTTGCGGTCGTCGCGGGTGGGAAGCGGAATGTAAATGCTCTTGGTAAACCGACTGAGCACCGCCTTGTCGAGCGTATCCTTGCGGTTGGTGGCGGCAATCACCACGATATTGGCGTTGTCGGTGGCAAATCCGTCCAATTGCCGAATGAGCGCCGGCACCGCTTCGTCGGCCGTCTTGCTGTCGCCGCCGCGCTCTTTGGCGATTTCGTCGAACTCGTCGCAAAACAGAATGGCCGCCGTCTTGCGGTTGCGCACCAACCGCCGCACTTCCGAAAACAATTTGTCGATGCTTTTGGCGGTATTGCCGATCAGACAGTCCACGAGCGCCGAGCAATTGGCTACGATAAACGGCAATTTGATCTCGCAAGCCGCCGCTTTGGCAAACGTGGTCTTGCCGGTACCGGGAGGCCCCTCCAGCAAGATGTTTCCGCCCGGTTTGAGTCCGTATTTTTTATACGCCTCGGGATTGTTGAGGGGATGAATCAGCATGCGGTGAATCGCCACTTTTGCGCTTGCCAGTCCGATGATATCGTCGAACGATACCGATTCGTTGGGTTTGGCAATATCGAGATCGTATTCGTCGGTGGGATCGTCTGCGGCGCGCACCTGCGTCCCGCCGCCCGTGCTTGCGCCGTTTTTGGCCACGCGCGCCTCGGGCGCCAGACTCTCGGCCGCGGCAATCAGTTTCTTAACGGTATTGTACCGCGCCTTTTTCAGCTCTCCCTCGCTGACCTGCGCCAGATCGCGGAGCGTTTCGGCAGCCAGAAGAAAAAACTTGCGCGCCTTGTCGTTTTCGCCCGCATTCTTTGCCCGCATGGCGCGGTTGTAATAGTCCATATAGGTATCGTACAAAAGAGCCTGATTATTCGCCATGTCATCCTCTACCCGTTCAATCGGTTCTTCGCTTCTTCCAATTGCTTTTCGATGGCAATCTCTTCGGCATCCAACTCGTTGGCAAGTTCCCGTTCGATCATGCGACCGATTTCGTCATTGGTGGAAATCCCCTCAAAGTCCATGCTTCCCATACTTTCGCTCATCGCCGTCATGAATTCGTCCATCATCATGGTCTGCTTGTTCATCTTATCCATGTTGCTGTTGAATTCCGCCGCCGCCTTTTGCATTTCCTTAAAAGACGGGATTTCGCCCAGTTGCGTGCAAAGCGTTTTCATGCTGGAAAAAAATTCTCCGAGCATGCCTTGCACGTCCCGCGTGTCCATTACGATCCCCATCGTGAGCGACATCTGCTCGGCCTGTTTTTGCTGTTGCATGATCATGCGCAACGCATTGACCGCCATATTATAACTCATTTTGTCGCCGCGTGCTTTTGCCGTCTTTGCTTTGGACAAAAGATCCCGCCGCTTGGTTTCGGCGCGGCGCACAAACGCTTCTAAGTTTTCAATCGTCTTTTCGATCTGTTCCCGCGGGTCTACCGCAGGTTCCTTACTCTTTTTCCTGCCGAACATATATGCCTCCGTTATTCGTCCAGTTTACCGGCAAGTTCTTCCAGCGACGGCTCTGCCGATGCGGACGAAACGCCTGCGATCTCGTCGAGACTTGCGCCCTGCTCGGAAAGAATCACGCTATCCAGCGTAGCCCCCGCGTTTGTCCGTTCGCCCGCTCTGCGAAGCGCAGTATCGGTCGCGCTTTCCACTGCGCCGTATGCTTCGTCGAACGCATCGTACCGCTTTTGCGCCCGCTTGATCCCTGCCGTAACGTTACCGGCCAATGCGTTGAATTCGTCGAGCGAAATATCGTCGATATTCTCCGCTTCGGCTTGGGCGGAAAGTTGCCCCAAGAGCGCCTCGACGGTCGCCACGTTTTTGAGCGAATTCTTATAGCCGAGAAGCGACGCATCCAAAGATTTTTTCTTGCGAAGCAACGTGTTGTATTCGGTATTGAGTCGGTCGCGTTCCGACTGATCGGTCGACTTTTTGTATTGAGCCGCCAATTTTTGTACCGTCGCATTCAGCTCGTCCAGCTCGTGTTGCTTATTAAGCTCCCGCGTGCGAAGCTGATAGCTCTTCACCAATTGCTCGAGCGTGCGCGACTGCGTCACGTACCGCTCCACTTCGGCCATTCCTTCTTTGTACCGCTCGGCATACGCTTCCTTCAATTCTTTCTTGGTACCCGCTCGCTTGTTGGCCTTGTAATACGATTTGAAGCCGCGCTTATAATCGGCGTCCATCGTGCATCCGCACATTTTTTTGCGCGTCGCCACAATCTGATTGATAATGCGTACCGTGGAGGTGTCGATACCCTCCGCGGTATCGTCGTCGAGGTTTGCATTATAGTCCAGCAAAACCTGCTTGAGAAGTTTCTCCACGTCGAGTACGGCGGGAGAAGCGCCGCTTGTCGGCTTTACGTCGGAAAGCGCTTTCGTCATGGTCGCGATCGCTTCCCGCGCGGCAGGCGAGTCGGCTCTGTCGTACAACCTGTCGATAAGACGCGACATTTCGCTTAAGTTCTGCCGCGACTGCTCGCGCACGAATTCGGGTGAAAACGCTTTCATACTATTCTTCCTCCTTGTTGCCGGATACGGCGGCGGCCATACTGCGAACCTGCTCGGCGCGCTCGTGCACGATATCCGTTTCTATCTTCGCCACCTTCGAGGCGCGGTGCTTTTCGATGATTTCCTTCGATTCGTCGGTAAATTCCAACCCCTCGATGACCGTCTTGTCGATATGCAATCCCATTGCTTCGAGATCGGGAATCTCTCTGTCGATGGATTTGCCGAGATCGCTCACCGCCGCTTGCACGCGGGTATAGTCGCCGATCTCGCTCAGTTTGCGCGAAAGCACGGGCGCCACTTTGGCGATGAGTTCCCGCTGAATGAACCGTTCGATTTCCGCCGCTTCGATGCGATTGTCGGCCGTGTATTCCGGCGGCATCTTCTGCCAAAGCTTTGCGGCGTCGTGCAATATCACGTCGCAATGTCCGTAGGCGCTCATCGAAAGCGCGATGCCGCCGAGCTTACGGTCTTCGTAGGTGACGGGCGTTTTCCCCACGCCCCACTTGACCGAAGCGGGCTTCTCTCTGTTAAAAACGAAAAACGTGCATTTCGCTTTTTTGTACAACTTGCTCAGCCTGCCGCCCTCGTTGAGAAGTTTCTTTTCGCCGGGGCGGAATTCTCCCACCGACGTACCGTCGGCAAACGCCAACGCGACGCAACCGTCGTCTACGAGAATCCGCATATCTTTATCGAACTTCTTCAGTTCGATTTTCCAGATCAACGCGCCCTCTTGCTTTTCTATTCTGTAATCCACCATTTTACTTTGCCTCCGAGATTTTTTCCGTCGGGCGAATCGATGCGCCCGTAAAAAACTTGCGTTTTGTCAGATATTGTTTGCCTTTCTGAGCATGGCATCGATTTCCGCATCCATTGCCGAGGTATCCATTGCGTCCGCACCCGCCTCGCGCGCAATGAGCGCATCCAGCTCCGACTCCAGTCCCGTATCGCTTGCCACCGATCCGAACAACATCTCCGATTCGTCCATGAATCCTTCGAGATTCTCCTGCACGCGCTCGCTTTGCGCCATAGCCGTCCGCATATTCTTTTGCGCGCGGGATACGTTGATACGCGCGCTTTGCGCATTGATCTCTTTGCCGAGCGTATTCATGCCCGACACAAAGTCGCGCGTCACTTCGCTTGCGTCTTTGGTTTGTTGATTGAGTTCCATATGGAGCAAAAGTTGCTCGGCCACCTGCTGTTGGCGTACCGCCATGGCAAGACCGCTGCGCGCCAATCGGTATTGCGAATCGATTCCCTGCTTTTTGGCGGTAAGTGCTTCTTCTATGTATTTGCGTTTTGCCGTTTCCAATTTGTCGATATATCGCTTTATATTGCCGATCGCCTTTTTTACCAGCATCTTTTCTTCCAGACGCTTTTCTTCCGCACTCTTAAACAATCCCATCTTCTCACGCTCCTTTTCGCGATTCGGACATAATCCACCGCACCACGCGGCGCGTCTCGTCGGACGAAACAAACGGGGCTTGCAACCGCTGCAATCCGCTTGCCGACGATTCGTTGTACAACATGTCGCCGCAACCCGAGAGCCGTTCCGCACCGCTTTGTCCCGCAAGCGTGGTGCGACTGTCCTCCTTGCGCGCCACCTTGAACGCAATCTGTACGGGGAAATTGCACTTGATCACGCCCGAGATCACGTCGGTACTCGGCCGCTGGGTGGCCAACACGAGATGAATTCCGCTCGCCCGCGATTTCTGACTGATCTTGCGAATGACCGTTTCGAATTCCTTGCTTTGCGGACTGGTGGATACGTCCGCGTATTCGTCTACAAATACGACGATGTACGGAAGCTTTTTGTCCGGATGCGCGGCGTTGTACTCCTCGATATTGCGGCACATCGCCGCTTGCATCGCTTCGTATCGCCGCTCCATTTCCGCGCACAGATTTTCGAAAAGCGCCAAAGCGTCGCCGTCGTCGTCCACCACGGTATCGGTCAAAAGATGCGGAAGCCCGTTGTAGGCCGCCATCTCCACCCGCTTGAAATCCACGATCGCCAACCGCAATTCGGCGGGCGTATATTTATACAGAAGCGAAGTGATGACCGAATGCAGAAAACAACTTTTGCCGCTTCCGGTACTGCCCGCAATCAGAAGATGCGGCGCGCGCGTCAGATCCTTTACCACCGGATTGCGCTCGATATCCACCGCCAACGCATACCGTATCCCTTTGTCGCTTTCGGCAAACGTATCGGACGCCAGAATTTCCTTGAGTCCCACCGTCTCCCGCTTATCGCCCGCGAATTCGATTCCGAACGCGTTTTTGTCGGGAATGGGTACCTCGAGACGCGCGGACTTGCCGAGACGCATGGCAATGTCGCCGGTGAGCGGTTCCACTTTCTGTACCGACATGCCGGTGGGCATTACCAGCTCGAGGCGGGAAAATGCAGGCCCCGCCACGCGACTGACTACCTTTGCGGGCACGCCCAATTCGGCCAATACCTTTTCCGCTTCCTCCGCTTCGGCGGCAAGCGCACTCTCGTTAGCCTCCCGAATCGCCGCGTCCGACGCATAATCGTCGAGAAGATCCAACGGCGGCAAAGCGTACGAGCGCGATGCGGCTTGCCAATGAAACCGTTCTTTTGCGGGTTCGGCAGACGGCACGGAGCTACGCACCGCTTCCGTCGGCTTGGGTTCGGCAGATTGCGCGCGCTCTTCCGCCCCGCCGCCGACCCGCAACACTTCGGGCGCCGACTCTTGCCGGGATTTCTCTACCGAATCGATCATCTCGTCGATTTGCGCGCCGATTTCCGTTTCCTCTTCCACTGCGGCGTTCAACCCCAACAGACGGTCGATTTCCGCATCGGATACCCCGCCCAAGCCGCCGAGTTCGGCAAACGTATCTTCCGACTCGAGCAACATGTTATCGAGCTGCATCTGCATACTTTCCATGCCGGTAATGGCGCCGCGCAAACCTTTTTGCGCGCTTTTGATGTCTACGCTTTTATTGATCTTGCGCAAAGCGCGGAAAATCGTTTCCATACCGGAAAGAAATTCTTCGGTAATCTCGCCGGTATCACGCATCTGCGTAGTGATGTCGATATTCAGCAGCATTTCCCGCGTGCGCTTTTGCTGTGTGAGTGTGGTGGCAAGCCCGCTGCGTGCCAAACTATACGCGTGCTTATCGCCGCGTTTGTACGCCGTTTTGGCTTTTTCTATGTACTCCCGCTTTCCGGCTTCCAGCCGTTCGAGATTTCCCGCCAGCTTGTTGCGCGTGCGGCGGATTTCCATTTTTTTGTCGATTTTACTCTTACCCATCCGAACTTCCTTTCATCCTCCCGTCCATTGTACAACCGATAGCTTATTGCCCGATAAAATTTACATAAAAATCAGATTAAAAATTCCGTCGAGCGTGCTTTTTCGCACCGCGCAACGGAATAGCATCTCTTTACGGATTCCGAAGCGACGCCACGAATTCCCTGACGGACAAAAGCCCTTTGTTGACCGCATACAGCTTTTCGTTATATTCCTCTACGATGGAATAGGCGGGCGCAACCAAGGCGCCGCCGTAGGCGGCAGAAAACCCTTCGAGTCCCGTGAGATATTCGCTGTTTTCGTAGGTGCAAAGATTGCGGTCGGGATACAGGCAAAATTTCCCGTAGGCAATGCGCCCGTTGATTGCCGCACAGGCCAGCGCCAGATCCACCGTTTTTTCGGTACGGACGACAAACGGAATTTCGCTGTACGTCTCGATCCGTTGCTTTCCGGGGTCTGCCGTAAACATCAACGTGACGGGAAAGTCGTTGCCCGTTATGGTGACAAGCACAGTGTTTTTCTCGGTATGCCGCTCGTATTCGAGTTTGGCGCCGTCCATATAATCGCACACGGCTTTCAGTGCCGCAGCGGCTCTTTCGGTGTCGTTCATCTTCGTTTCTCCTTATGTTACATCTGCGCCGCAAACTCTTTGACGGTCATCAGTCCCGAATTTACGGCAAACAGTTTGTCGTTATATTGCTCTATCGCGGAGAATGCCGAAAGGATTACGCGCTCTGCGTATTCGCGGCTGAATCCGTGCAATCCCGTAAAAAGTTCGTTGGACTCGAAACTGCAATACTTTTCGTCGGTGTCCACGCAAAACGTGCCGATTGCCAAGGTCTGGTTGATATACGTAGCGGCCATCACAAGATCCACCGCTTTTTCTTTCTGCACCTCGAACGGAAGCTTACTGAACACGAAAATGCGCTCGTTTTCTTCTTCCACGCGAAACAGCGTCGTCATGGGAAAATCTTCTCCCGTCAGTTGCAACAGAATACTGCGCTCGGCCGCATCCTGCCGATACTTCAGATTCTTACCGTCCAGATATTCGCAAAGACAGCGGTATACCTCGTCCGCCCGTTCCGTCTTCGTCATGATTGCCTCCTGCATTTTGTTGTATCAGTATACAATATTTCGGTCTTTACCGTCAATTCTTTCGCGGGCGGGGGCGCAAACCGTTGTATACCAAAAAGACAATCCCGCCCACGAAAAACACCAATAAGATCACCGCCGCCCAGGCCGCATATCCCTTCATCGTCACGTCTCTGCGCGCAAGCACGATGAGCGAAATTACCGCAAATAGGTACTGCGCCGCCAGCAGGGGACCAAGCACCCACCAGACGCCCACCGCCGCCAAAACCGTCGTCATATGCCGCTCCTCCCGTTCGCCGCGGCACAAAGCATTTCTTTGAGCGCCGCGGCTTTCTCGACGGTATACACACGCGCGCGCAATTCTTTGGTGCCCGGCACGCCGGTCAGATATTTGCCCACGTGCTTTCGCATGGTTTTCACCGCCACGCTTTCGGGAAAATATTCCAGCGCATACTCTATATGCCGCAAAAGCATCGCAAAAGGCGTTTTTTCTCCCGTTGCGGCAAAACAATCGGGATGCCCCAACGCGCCGCGCCCGACGGCCACCCCTGCGCAACCGTACGTACGGATTGCCTGCTCTGCCTGCGCTCTGTCCGCAATATCGCCGTTCCCTATTACGGGAATGCGCACGGCGCGAACCACGCGCGCAATCGCGTTCCAATCGGCGGAACCGCGATACCCCTGCGCCGTCGTGCGTCCGTGCACCGTAACCGCCGAAGCTCCCGCTTCTTCCATACGCGCGGCAAATTCCGGCGCAACGATTTTCCCCTCCTCGTAGCCGATCCGATGCTTGACCGTGATCGGCCGCCCGCGTGACGACTCCACGCAAGCCCGCACAATCTCCGCGGCGCGCGCAGGGTCTTTTAAGAGCGCGCTCCCCTCGCCGCACTTGGTCACTTTGGGAACGGGGCATCCCATATTGATATCGATGATGTCAAACCGATCCAGCGAGCCGCGTTGCAACGCCTTTCGGAAAAACTCCGGATCGCTGCCGAACAGTTGCACGCAAGAGGGCGACTCGTTGGGCGCAAGCCGCAACATCTGCTCCGTCTTTTCGTTGCCGTAGCAAAGCCCTTTGGCCGAAATCATTTCGGTAACGGTGAGCGACGCGCCGTACTCGCGGCAAATCCGACGGAACGGTATATCGCCGTACCCCGCCAACGGCGCCAGCATCACAAAAGGCGCCGTAAATTCCACGTTGCCTATTTTCATGATTTGCGCAAGAATCCCGCAACGTCGCCCGCTTGCTCCGCCGCGGCAAATTCCTTTTTGAGTTTTGCCACATACGACGACAGTACCGCTTCCGCATCGATCCCTTTTTCGCTCAACGCGGCGACAATCCAGAACAATTTGCGCGCGCACTCCGCTTCGGGAGCGTCCGCAAAACACTTTGCGGGAGAGATTACGGCGCTTTCGTCGGGTTGCACCCCCGCTTTGATCAGTTTCTTATATACCTTTTCGGCCGCCAACAATGCGGGAAAACATTCGGGCAGACGGTTGAGCTTGTCTGCCGTAGAGACGTAGCTCTTTTCTTCCGCTTTGGCCGCCTCCCAAAAGGAAAGCGCTTCGTCGGCGTTTTGCGCCTTGTTTTCTCCGAAAATATGCGTATGGCGCGTTACGAGTTTACGGCACAACCCGCCGAGCACGTCGGATATATCGTACTCTCCGCACCGCCGCGCGATATCGCCGTGCAATACCGACTGCAAAATGACGTCGCCCATTTCTTCGATTTGCGCGTCTACGTCTCCGTTGTCGATGGCGTCCACCGCCTCGTACGCTTCTTCGATCATATTGATACGGATGCTTTCGTGCGTCTGCACTTTGTCCCACGGACAACCGTCCGCCGCCGTAAGTCGGCGCATAATGCGGTCGAGATCCCCGAACCCGTACTTATCCTTGTAAAACCCCTCTTGCGGCGCAATATAAAACGAACAGGAATAATCGTAACCGCGCAGGCCGTCGATTGCATGAAGCGGCATGCTTTGCGTCTTTCCCTTTAAGCACACCGTAACCGGCGTCTCGTCTCCGTAGTGCTCCATCAGCCAAAGCTTGCATTCCCCCGCAAGATACGCGTCGTCCACCTCGAGAATATGCGTGCCGAGCACCGTATCGAGATACGGCCGTCTCGTCACCGCGTCGCAGGCCGTAATGCACACTTCGCCGCCGCCCGCGCGCCGCGCCGCATGCGGCGCCACGCCGCCGTCAAACGACACGTTTGCACCGCGCAGAGAGAGCGCCGCCGCGCAACTGTCGGTGTATCCGTCGCCGTCGGTCAGATAGAATACGTCACCGAACTCTTTTTCCGCCGCAAGAATCGCATCGCACGCCTTGTCGCACCAGCCGTCGAAACTGTCCGCTTGCTCGAAGTATTCGTCCAGCGTGCGGATATGCGGATATTCTTTGTATACCGCCTTGCCCGCCGTCGTCTCGGCGGAACGGAGATACACGCATTTCGCCGCGGCAATCTTGCGCGCCGCATTTACCGTAAGTTCGCCTTTTTGCATTCCTATTCCGATAATCGTAATCATGCCTCTATTGTAGCAACCGAAAGAAAAATTGTCAAACGATATGTCGGCCGCACAAACCGGCACAAAGCGGCAAGACGGCCGCCGCAAATACAAAACGGGTTCCCGACGGTCAAATCGGGCACCCGCTCTGCAAAAGATAGGAAACTAATGAGGTTACTTACAATATATACCAATCATGTGACAAACGCATGACAACAAGGCGAATTTCGGGAGAATTTTGCGTCAATTTTTTGTTTTGCGGTGCTTTTTCGGTTCGGCTTTGTCCTCCGCCGTCGCCGCAGGCAATGCGGCGGATTGTACCGCATCCAGCTCGAACCAAAATTCCGTCCCCTCTCCCAACCGACTGGACACGCCGTAACGGGCATTGTGCGCCGTGAGAATACTCTTGACGATGCTGAGCCCTAATCCGCTCCCCACGAGATTACGCTTATTCTGCCCCGAGCGATAATAGCGATCCCACACTTTATCCAACTCCTCGGGGGCAATGCCGGAACCGTAATCGCGCACCGATACCCGCACGCTTGCGCCGTCCCCCACAACCGAGACGCGCACCGTCTTGTTTTCGCCGATATGGCTGATCGCGTTTCCTATGAGATTATACAGCACTTGCTCGAGGCGATTGGAGTCGCCGTATGCCGTACAATTCCCTTGCGTCTCGAAGGGAAAGAGATAGCCGTCGCGGGTGCGATACACGTCGAACCGCTCGATCACGATCTTGACCAACGTATCGAGCGCAACCGGTTCCGATTGCAACGTCTCGGTACCCGACTGCAATTTGCTGAGATTGAGAATATCGTTCACAAGCCCCGTCAGTCTGTCGGCTTCGTCGATGATGACCTGACTGTGTTGCGTACGCTTGCACGCATCGCTGCCGGAAATATCGCGAATCATTTCGGCATACGCCTTGACCATCGTGAGCGGCGTGCGCAAATCGTGGCTGACGTTCGCCAAAAAGTCCCGCCGCAACTGTTCGGTCTTGCCGATCTCTTCGGTGGCGAAATTGAGCGTTTCGGCCAAGTTTTCGATCTCGGTATAGCCGTTGCCGTCAAACCGCACGGTATAATCTCCCTCGCCCAACTTACGCGCCACTTGGGAAAATTCGGTAATGGGCTTTGTGATGCGTTGCGAAATGAAATACGATACGACGATACTGAGCACCAGACACAAAAGCGAAGAAACCAACATCTGATCGCTCATAACCGACACGCTGGTCTCGAGCGCCTGCATGGGCGTTGCCATATACAGATATCCGTCGCTATCGAGCCGCGCGCCGTAGTACAGATACTGTCCGCGCTCTACGGTCTTAACGTAGCTCCAACGTTCGTTTTCCCGAATGTACGTATAAAAATCTTCCCAACCGTCGATAATGCGCGGATCATCCACCGGAATCAATCCTTTGTTCGGAAAATCCGCGTCGTTAAACTGACTGGAAATATACTCCGCCTTGAACCCGAGCTCGCTGGAATAACAATCGCCGTCGATACATTCGCCCGGAGTGGTTTGCATACAAAAGATAACGATATTCAGACCGTTATTAAACGCGATCTGTCGCAAAAACTTGTCGTACTCTTTATCCCCCGGCCCCCCGGGATATTTGCTGATAATCTTCTCACCCAAGCGCTCGACTTCCTGCTTTTTCATACGGTTATACGCGGATTTATAAAAAAGCAACTGAAAAATCCACAGTACGATGAGCGTCAGTACCGCCAACAAAAAGAAATAAACCCAGGTTTGAAAGCGCACGGAACGAAACGGATGTTTGGACTCTTTGTCCAACCCCGACGGTTTCCCCGCTATGATTCCGGGCGCCGTTGCCCATTTTTTGGAATTGTTATTTTTGCTTTCCGCCATTGCGTCCTTCTTACAGCTCCAGTTTGTACCCGTGACCCCGCAGCGTCACGATTTTGTCCCGATACGGGCCGAGCGAAGCACGCAACATCTTGACGTGGGTATCCACCGTACGGTCGTCGCCGTAGAATTCGTACCCCCACACCTCGGTGAGCAATTTTTCCCGCGTTACGGCAATCCCCGCATTCTCGGTCAGATAAAAAAGAAGTTCGTATTCTTTGGGCGTCATTTCCGCCTTTGCGCCGTCTACGAACACATTGCGCCCCGCAATATCGATCACAAGCCCGTCGGATACTATTTTTTTGGTCTCCGCACGTTTGCCGCGCTTTAAGATCGCTCCCACGCGCGCCATGACTTCCTTGGGGGAAAACGGTTTGGTCACATAGTCGTCGGCGCCGATTTCAAACCCGAACAGTTTGTCGTATTCTTCTACGCGCGCCGACAGCATGAGTACGGGGACGTCTTTTTCCTTGCGAATCTCCTTCACCGCCGAAAAGCCGTCGAGCTTGGGCATCATCACGTCCATAATGACCAAATCGACCTTGTTGTCTTTGGCCATGCGTACCGCTTCCATGCCGTTGCTTGCTTCCAGCACCGTATGCCCTTCGAATTCGGCGTATTCCCGAAGCACCGCGCGAATGTTTTCTTCGTCGTCCGCAATCAGTATTACTGCCATAATTCACCTCTCCCTTTTGTTATCGGATTCAGTATACCAAACAAATGTTTTCGCCGTATTGTCTTTGTGTGATAAATTTGTGAAACACGCGATTTCCGCACCGCCGAACGCATTTTTCATTTTCAGTATACCAAAAAGTCGGCGCACTTTGCAACAAATCGCTTTATTTATTTTGCGTAAGATGCTACAATATACCCGCAATCGGCAAACGAGGTATCTTTATGAACGAAGAAATCCGGGAATCATCGGCGGTAGAACGCGTGGGCATCGACTATGCGCTCAAGCTTTCCTTTACGGCGACGGACAAAAGCGACGCCGGAAACAAGCGGGATATTCTGTACAGTCTGGTATGTTTCGGTTGCATGTTCGACGAAAAATATGCCGCCGATCCCGACCCGATCGTGCGCAAATACGATTGTCTGCACCTACCCGAACCGCGCAAACTCGATCTCTACGATCTGGCGTACACGATGGCGACGCTGGGCGTTGCCCCCGACATGCAAAAAGAATTGTATGCAAGCTGGTACATGCTCTTTGCCTACGTGCTCTTAAGCGAAGCGCCGTACAACGAGCAAGCATACGAAAAAATGACCGAACGCCTGCACACGCAAGAAGTTTTTTCGGCGGTGCTCTCCTCCCGCTACAGCGTATATATTCCCGCCACGCGGGAAGAGCTGACGGCGCAAGGCGCGCCTGCGCCTCTGCTCGACTGGTACGCGCCCTATCTCGCGTATTGCACCGAGCGGGACGAAAAAGGAATCATGCGGGAAACGGCGGAGTGCCGCAGACTCCTCGGTCTCGGCCGTTTCGACGAAGCGCTCATCCGCGGCGAACGATTGCTTGCCGCATATCCCGACGATACCGATACGGCCGTTTCGGTCGTGGCGGCCCGCGTATCGCTGTCGAGCGCAACCGATGCGAAATCCCGCGCCATACTGCTCCGCGACACGCTCTCGCTCATCGACGATTATATCGACATGGCCGAGGGACAGTATTTCCGCTATTACCGCGGCCTGGCGTTGCTCGGCCTGATGGATACGGAGGGCGCGCGCCGCGAATTCCAAACGTGCCTGAAAGAAGACCCCCGCTTCGAGCTTGCCGCACTTATGCTCAAGGGAATGGATAAATACGAGGAGTAACGAAAATATGCAGAACGATTTTGAAATCCGCGACGGCGTATTGTACCGATACAACCCGCCCGATATCTTCGACGACGAAGAAATCCGCCTCTTGGAAATCCCCGACGGCGTAACGCGCATCGCAAAACGTGCGTTTGCCGATTGCTATCTGGGGCAGGTCTCGCTCACGATGCCCGACAGCCTCACCGTAATAGAAGACGAAGCGTTCGACAGTTGCGACGGGCTTATGCAAGTGACGCTCGGGCATAACGTAACGCATATCGGCAATGACGCTTTCAATCTGGCAAGCGGTTTTACGCAAATCGAGATTCCCGACAGCGTGACGGAAATCGGCGAAGACGCATTTTGCGGCTCCGACCTGGAATCGGTCTCCGTCGGAAAAGGCGTGCGCGTCCTCAAAAGTTCTCCGTTCGGTCTGTGCGAAAATCTGCGTAGCATTCGCGTCTCGCCCGAAAACCCCGTGTTTCACAGCAAAGACGACTGCCTGATCGAAACGGCGTCGGGCAAATTACTTGCGGGATGCAAATGCAGTATCATTCCCGACGACGGAAGCGTGACGGAAATCGGCGAAAGCGCGTTTTGGGGCGCCCGAGAGCTGAACGGCATTTCCGTGCCCGAACCGATACGAAAGATCGGACACAGTGCATTCCGATCCTGCGAGGCGCTCGCGTACGTCCGGCTTCCCGAAACGCTGACGGACATAGACGACTTTGCGTTTGCGACTTGCCGCAAACTGACCGACGCGCGACTTCCCAGAAACCTGCGCTATCTGGGAGAATCGGCATTCGGGTATTGCGACAAACTGGCGGCAATCGAACTGCCCGCCGCGCTCGCGGATATAGGCGAACACGCTTTTGGGCATTGCAAAAAACTGAAAGCCATCGTGCCGTATGCCGCGGACGGTTGGAAAGCGGGCAACACGGAAATCCCCGAAAAGCTTATGGCCGTCCCCAAAAAAGCGGCGAAACTTTTCACCAAAAAATTCGCCGATTTCGCCTGGAAAAGAATTTCCCGCAATGCGGCGACGCGCTGAACCCTCGGCAAGACAACAAAAAGCCCCGACGGGCATATTCCGTCGGGGCTTTTTTCACGCTTTGTTTACTGTTTTTTATACTCGATGACGGCGTTACACCCTCTTCGCCAGTCTTCGCCCCAGGCGGCGTCGGCTTCTTCCTGCGATGCGAATCCGTACACCACGATGGTTTGCGCTTGCGTCCAACCGTAAAAGGCGCTCGGACCGACTTCGGTGACGGTTTCGGCGATTTCGAATCTCGTCGGCGCGGTGTTTATAAACGCGCCGTATCCGATTTTCTCCAAATCCGAACCGACCAGTCCCAATCCCGGAGGGATGAACGTCATAAACGTCAACGACTTGAGCGACGTATCCTCAAACGCATAGTCGCCGATCTCCCGCACGCTGATGGGCAATGTAATGCCCGTAAGCCGGGAACAGCCGGAAAACGCACGCGCATCGATGATCTTCAGCCCCTCGTGGATCCGATCGGGGTCTTTATACAAAAACGTAACGGACGACAGTTGTTTGCAATCGGCAAACGCATACGCGCCGATGCGTTCCACGCCGTTGGGAATGACGACTTGTCGCACGTCTTTTCCGCGGAACGCGCTCTGCCCGATCCCCGTGGTTTGCGACGGAATCTCGCCGCCGCTCGATCCGATCACCAAAATATCCGTTTCTTTGGTCAAAACGCTTGTGCCGTCTTTGTAATACACGGCGTTTTCCGCCGCGATCGCCAGATCGGGTAACGCCGCATCGGGCAACGCCGTCGGAGAAAGATAAGAGACCGACGCGGGGATCTCCGCTCCCGTCAAACCGTTGCAACCCCAAAACGCATACGACTCGATCCGTTCGAGCGCCGTACCGAACGATACGCTCGACAGCGCCGCACAATCGCGGAACGCGTGCGATCTGATCTCCGTTACGCGAGCGGGGATCGCAATGCTTTCGAGCGCCGCACAACCGGAGAACGTATTGCTTTCGAGCGCCGTGATCGCGGCGTCTTTGCCGAACGTCACGCGCCGAAGATTTTTACATCCGCCGAATGCTTGGATGCCGATTTGTTCCACGGATGCGGGAATACGGATTTCCTCGATATCCGAACCGAAGAACGCATATTTTTGCACGGAAACGATGCCCTCGGGCAGAACGCTTTGTTTTGTCCCGAAAACCACCGTGCGGGTTTCGCGTTCGATGACGCAATTGTTTTCACCGTAATACACAGAGCCGTTCGCAACCGTAACGGTTTCCAGCGACGGGCATTTCCGAACCGTAGCGATATATCGATTGCCCCCCGTTGTTCCGATGCTCTTTAGGGTGGAAGGAAAGGAAATACTTTTCAGCAACGGACAATCCGTAAAACATACGGCGCCGATCGTTGTAACCCCCTCGGGGAATACGACGCTTTTCAGCCGATCGCAACGCGCAAACGCCATTTGGCGTACGGTGCGAAGATTGTTCCCGAGCACCGTAACGGTCTCGATCGTATCGCAGCTGGAAAAACTCCCCAATTCGGTTACGGGTTTCCCGTTGTGCCACGCAGGGATTACCAAGTTGCGCGGCAAAAGATACATATCGCCTCTCTCCGCCCTATATTCGTCGCCGCCCGCAATGGCGGTGAACCGCAACCCCTCACTGCCTACGGCATACGCCGTGCGCGTCTCGATGTGGGAAGCATCCCGTCGGCAGATATGTATTTCTTCGCCGTCTTCGCTCTCGGTCGGCGCGCGGGAAATCACCCAATCGCCGAAATCGTGCTTGAGCGCCGATACGGATTGCAACCGAACGTGCGAAGCGTCGTGACGACATACCGACCGTCTTTCGCCCGCCGCCGTGCAGGTGGGCGCCGTCGTAATTACCCAATCGCCGAAAGCATGCCCGTATGCCTCTACGGCGCGCACCTCGGTATGATCGTTGCAATTGCGGCAAACGCGCCGCTCCACACCCGCCGTTGTGCAAGTAGGCGCCAAATCTATTACCCAATCGCCGAAATCGTGCCCGAGTGCCGCCACCGTACGGTTTTCGGTATGCGAAGCGTCGCGGGCGCATATCCGCGTCTCATAGCCCTGCGTATCGCAATCGGCTTCCCGCACGGTCTCCCAGGCGCCGAAGCTATGCCCGAGCGCGGGAATTGCGCGGAAATCCGTATTCCCGCAGATATCGCACAGCCGCGATTCGCTTCCCGCCACCATGCAAGTCGGCTCGGTCACCGTCTGCCACGCCGACCATTCGTGTCCCTTCGGCGACACGGCGCGCGTTTCGACGTGCGTGGGATCGTCGAGCGACACCCGCATCTCTTCGCCTTCGCTCTCGCAAGTGGGTAACGTCGTCACGACCCACTCGCCGAACGCTTCTTCCTGTGCCGATTCCGAGGCGCATGCCGCTACGGCAAATACGCAAACCGCCGCTATGGCAAACGTCAGAATCCATCGCAAACTTTTTTTCATGATTCCGCACCTTTCCTTTTTCGATTCTATATAGTATACAACACATACGCCCGATTTGTCAACCCCCGCACGGGTTCTACGCACATACGTCCCGTGCCGCTCTTGCAATTTCGCAATCGCAAGGGGGACTCTCCGCCGTTGCACGGCATGATTCGAAAAGTAAAACCAGTATATCACCCCCCCCCGCGCTGTCAAGCGTTTCTCGGCGCGCACTGCGCCCGTTTTATTGCGGTTCTTTTGCCGTGTAGCGGATATACCCGTCTCTGTCGGACGGAACGCGCGTAAATCCTTTGATTTTGAATTTTCCCGTCCCTTTTTTCAAGTAGATTGTCTCTATGCCGATGCCTTCGAAAAAGCGCAGTTTATTTTTCAATACCGAGAGCAACGCGGGCAAACGATGCAGATTCCGAAAAAAACCGAATGTGCTGCCGAAAAACGCACATAAAAAATATACGAACCTCGACCGATACATCAATTTTCTATGCACCATATTGATCTTTTTTTTGAACAGCCACTTGTTGAACTTGCTGTCGGAAACAATCGTACGAAGGCGCTCGCATCCGTCAAACGCTTCGTCATCCACCTTTATTACGGTTTCGGGCAGGCGGATTTCGGTCAGCGCCGTACGCGCAAATGCGCTTCCGCCCACAGACCAAAGCCCGTCGGGCAATTCAATCGTTTCCAACGACGAACAGTCTTCGAACGTGCCGACAAGCGTCTGCAAACTGCGCGGCAACTTCACCGTCGTCAACGCGCCGCAATGGCGGAACGTATCTTGCAAATGCAACACGCCGTCGGGCAGTTCCGCCGAAAGCAACCGTTCGCAGTCGGCATAGTCGTCGCCGATTGTATCGGAAAGATTCCAACCTTCCTCATAAGCAAGATGTCGCGGTTGCATACAGCGCGATCCGTTCACGGCGTTTCTCGCCACCACGTAGCAGTCTTGCGTTCGGACCGCGGAATACCCCGTAATCTTTTTTGCGGGAACGTCGATTGTCTGCCAATAATCGAAGCGGTCCCCGTTCTGCGTCACAAGACAGCGTGCCGAAAACTCGTCGTTGGCAAAGCAGACCGATTGCGGCAAGCGGATCTCGTCGAGGCAAACCCCTTCCGCTTCTTCGCCTTGCTCCGCGGTCTCCGTTTCGGCGTAGGGATTTTCGAACAGAAAGAATCCCGACCCCGCGTACGCATCCGTGGCGCGCAAACGCAAATCGGGATTCAGCAACAACCGCTTGAGTCCCGTGCAACCGCAGAATTCAAACGGATACAAAAAACGGACGTGCGGCGGAAAGACGATCTCTTCCAGATTTTCGCATCCGAAAAACGTCCCGGCAACGAATCGGTCTCCCGACGACGGCAATGCATCCGGCTCGCTGCCCGTAAACCCGATGTACAACAACGTATCGGGCAACGTGATTTTTTTCAGTTGTTCGCAGTGAGCAAAAGCACCTCTCCTTACCGCTTTTACGGGGTATTCTTTTCCGCCGATCAGCACGGCGGGCAATACGTCTACCGTTTCTTCCCCCGTGTCGTTCACATAATCGGCCACGGCAAAATCTTTATGCAGACTGTAATGCATGTCGGAAATCCGACGCACGCGCTCCAGCCCCCGCTTCTTTTGCAAAAACGGCATATTATACGGCAAATAGGTAATTTCGTTGCCAAACAACGTGCGCACCGCCACCGCATTCTCTTCGGAAAGCGGCACGCGGGCCGCCATTTGTTCTCCCGACAGAATCGTTCCTCCCGCGGGCAGATTTATCGAAAGATACGCGATATGTCCCGCCGATATCGTTCGAAGCAAACGAAAAAACACGGGATCGCGCAATGCGTTTTCGCTCAAGTAGATTACCGCGCAACGGCAATGCACGCTTTTCGCTTTGGCCAAATAATCGCTTGTAAACGATTTTCCCGTATCGAGATAGCGATTGTAATACACGCGCAGGCCGTTGCCCGCAAACCGCACAATATCGCACAAAGCCGTTTTGTAATCTTCCTTTGCATAGTATATATAGTAAAATCCCGTATCGTCGAACGGATCGGGCAAAACGGCGGCTTCCTGCAATTCCCGCAGGCTGCGGGAATTTTCTATTCTTTCGAGAATCTCAGTTTCCATTTTGTTTCACAAACAATGTATATCCCGTTTTGTCGGACGGCTGCGCCGCAAAACGATTGCGGAACGGCATAAACTTCGATACTTTCTTCAAATAAAACTTTTCGGCATACGGGAACAAATCGTCGAGATAAATATACTTTTCGCCCGCAACCCAACCGCCGTCCGCGCGTTGCCGCAACAGCCGTTTGCCGTTTACCGTCACTTCCTTCAGATTCTCGCATCCGCGAAACGCCGTCGCATCGACACAGCCCAAGCTTGCCGGAAGCGTAATGTGCGTCAGTCCTTTGCAGTTTTCGAATGCGGAAGGATGAATCACCCGCGTTTTTTGGGAAAGCGTGACGTGCGTCAATCCGACGCACCCCGAAAAACAATCCTGCCCCAACAAATATCCCGTCGTATCGAACGATTGGATATGCTGCGCGTCCTTGAATGTTCCGTAAAGACCGATGCGCCCCTTCCCCCGCTTGATTTCGGCAAGATTGGGACAGGCAACGAACGTATTTTTCAAAGTGCCGACTTTGAAGCAACGGGAGGTGTGCGGCGTCCCCAAACGCAACGTACGGAGCGAGCGGCATCTTGTAAACGCACCGTCCATCAACGCATTCCAACCGTCGGGCACGGTCACCTCTTCCAACATGTCGTTGTTGCAAAAAGCGTTGTACATCAAGCCCGCCACTTTATAGATTTTTCCGTCTTTTTCGACGCGCTTCGGCAATTCGACCGTACGCATATTGGTGCAGTTCACTTTGCGCACATACGCACAGCGACCCGTGCGGAACAGTTTGAACACGCGGTGCGATTCGGTAAAATAGAACTCGAAAAGCTCGGGAGGGCGCAATGCGTTTACCGTCGCGATTTTCTCTTCGATCGAAACGTCCGTCGGCAAAAGCACCCTTTTTTGCGGAACCGGCGCAAACGGCAAAGACAACTTTTTTTCGACCGTATCGGCGAGTTGTTCTTCCGACACCCCGCATAAAACAAACAGACACGACTTGTCTTCCGCAAGCGCGCATTCGATTTCCGCCAAACAGGAATCGGATGCCAAAAAATTTCGGGTAATATAAAAAACGACCGATTTGCAAAAATACGAAACGATTTTTTTTCGGACCTCGCTCACCCA
>CAMUPJ010000003.1 GCA_947090725.1 uncultured Clostridia bacterium | reverse complement strand
CTCGGTATCCACTTTCAACTTGCCGCAAGAGAGTACGCTCTTGTCGCTTTGCGTGCGCTTTTTGATATTGGCGCGTATGCGCGCCAACAACTCTTCGATGGCAAACGGCTTGGTCATATAGTCGTCGGCGCCGAGATCGAGCCCTGCGACCTTATCCATGATCTGGTCGCGCGCCGTGAGAATGATGACCGGCGTATCTTTCACCTGTCGCAGACGGCGCAAAACCTCGATCCCGTTGAGCGACGGAAGCATCACGTCCAATACGATAAGGTCGTAATCGTTCTCCACCGCTTCGTCGAGCGCTTCCCGCCCGTCGGCTACGCATTTTGTCTGATACCCTTCGTGTTCCAACTCGAGTTGCACGAACCGTGCAATATTCGTTTCGTCTTCTACGATCAGTATTTTCATGATTTCCTCCGCAGTTCCCGTTTACCGGTCGCTTCCCACAATTTCGATGCGCATCGTGTTGGTATTGCCGGCAACACCCACCGGAACGCCGCCGGTAATGACGACAAGATCGCCGTTTTTGATCATGCCCGTTCCTTTCGCCCAGTCCACCGCCGCGGCAAAAAGCTCCGCGGAATTGGGCTGACGGGAGCCGAGCACCGGCATTACACCCCAGTTCATTGCCAACTGATGATACGCTTTCTCGGAAAGCGTCGCCGCGATAATCACGCACTCGGGTCGGAAACGCGATACTTTACGCGCCGTAAATCCCGACTGACTCAACGCGATAATGGCTTTGGCACCCAGATCAAACGACGCCTCGACGGTAGCATGACTGATCGCGTCGGTAATAGTTTTGATTTCCGGATCGAGAGAACGGAAACGCTTCTTGAAATGAATGGAGTTCTCCGTCTTCTCGGCGATTTTGGACATGGTTTTGACGGTTTCCACACAGTAATTGCCTACCGCCGTCTCGCCGCTCAACATAATGGCCGAAGTCCCGTCGTAGATGGCATTGGCCACGTCGCTGATTTCGGCACGCGTCGGACGCGGATTGACAATCATACTCTCCAACATCTGCGTCGCGGTAATTACCTTTTTGCCCTGCTTGTAGCACAAGCTTATCAGCGTCTTTTGAATAGACGGCAACTCTTCGAAGGGGATTTCCACTCCCATATCGCCGCGCGCCACCATGATCCCGTCGCACTCGTTCAGAATCTCGCGGGCGTTGTGCACGCCTTCTCTGTTCTCTATCTTGGAAATCACCTGTACCTGTTCGCCGCCGTTTTCGCGCAAAAGCTTTTGCACGCACGCCACGTCGGCGGCGCTGCGCACGAAACTGATCGCCAGATAGTCTATATCCTGCCGTATGCCGAAAAGAATATCCTGTCTGTCGATCTCGGAAACATACGGCATGTCGATATGCACGCCGGGCAGATTGATGCTTTTGCGGTTACTCAGTTCTCCGCCGTGCACGACGACGCATACGATCTCCGTGGGCGTCACGGCGTCTACCTTCAGTTCGATCAGACCGTCGTTGAGCAAAATCATGTCGCCCGCCTTTACGAACCGCGGCAAATCGGGATACGAAATGGAAACGCGGGCGTTGTTACCCTCCGCCTCCGCCGTGGTCAGCGTAAAATAGTTCCCTTCGGTAAGAACCGCTTTCCCGTTTTCAAACGTGCGGATGCGGATCTCGGGACCTTTGGTATCGAGCATAATGGCCACCGACGTACCCAATTCCTCGCGGGCGCGCTTGACCATCTCGATACGCGCGGCATGCTCTTCGTACGTGCCGTGCGACATATTGAGACGCGCCACGTTCATACCGGCCTTTATAAGACGTTTCATCGTCTGGTAGTTGTCGGTTGCAGGCCCCAACGTACATACAATTTTCGTCTTTCTCATACTCTGCTCCTCGAATGATTTGCGTTATGGTATCGTACTGCCGCATCTTCGACAGGATTTATCCGATGGTTTCTATGTCGTACGGCGTAGCCTGGTATACGCAGTAGTTGAGCCAGTTGGCAATCAGCAGCGATGCGTGCGCATGCCAACACCATTTGGGCAAGGCGCCGACCACGCCCTGTTCGTAATAGTGTGCGGGCGGCGCAATATCCAATCCGCTCGCAATGTCCCGCACATATTCGTTGTGCAAGGTGTCCACGTCGTATTCTCCGTGGCCGAACACGAATACTTTGCGCAGGTTTTTGTCGGCCGCAATATGAATCCCCGCCTCTTTCGACTCGGCGATTACGGTGAGATTGCGGCAAGCGCGCACCGCCTCGGAATCCACCTGCGTATGCCGGGAATGCGGCGCATAAAAAACCTCGTCGAATCCGCGCACCAAGGGACTGCGTCCATCCCGCACGCGGTGCGCAAATATACCCGAAATTTTGTGCGGTAAAAGTTGTTTTTCGATGCCGTACAAATAGTACATGGCGGCCTGCGCCGCCCAACAGATGTACATGGCGGAATACACGTTGTGCTCCGCCCAGTCCATGATATGCTTAAGCTCTTCCCAGTAGGCAATATCTTCGTACGCCATGCGCTCGACCGGCGCGCCCGTTACGATGAGTCCGTCGAATTTCCGACCGCTTTTTTCCACGTCGTCGAACGTATGGTAAAACGTCTGCAAATGCTCTTGCTTTGTAGTCTTGGCATTGTACGTCGCCGTGGTAAGCAGTACGACCTCGACTTGCAACGGACTATTGGAAAGAAGACGCAACAATTGCGTTTCGGTATCGATTTTGTTGGGCATCAGATTGAGCACGGCGATACGCAGCGGACGGATCTCCTGACTGCACGCGCGCTCGCTGTCCATGATGAATATGTTCTCTTTGGTAAGCTTTTGCGCCGACGGCAGAGACAGCGGCACTTTGACCGGCATTGTAAACGCTCCTTATTGCGGTATGCTTTCAATATACCATGCGGGAAAAATTTTGTCAAACGATATTCGGCGCAGGCATACGGAACCGCCGCACCCCTACTGCCAAAGAGGATTTTCGCCGCTTTACGGCTTCGTTTCGGCCGAAAAACACAACGAAAAATAAGGAATCGACAAAAATACAGCCGAAAAAGTTGGCAAAACATCGAAAACGTGCTATACTATCCGTAATCGAATATATTTACCGTAATAGCGGATCGTCCGCTACAAGAGGAGAACAGGAAGATGAACGCAAAGCAACTCAAATTTTTGACACTCTTTGAACAGATGTGCGCCGCCGATCCCGGCAAAGATGCCACCGTCAAAAAGTCTCTCCCCGGTTTTCTGTCGCTCGACTATGCGCTTGCAACCGACGTATGGGAATATCTTTGCACCACACGCGAAACGGAAATCGCAAAAAACAAACAATTGGCCGTCGTATTGGGAATCGACGTGCTCGATCTCTTCTATCGGAAAGCCGCACCGAAATCGGTCAAAACCCTTACCGAATCTCCCGTCCTTCGCAGAGCCGTATATCAATATGCGCCCATCACTGCCGACGGAACGGCTTTTTCCATCCTTATCGACTTACTGCTCGGCGCCAAAACCGCTGCGGCCGACGACATTTTCAAATGCCTGGTCAAAAACGAACAAATCGCCTACGGGGCTTTCCTCAAAAAGCTTTTGGAGCGTCTCTTTATCGAAATCCTCAAAAAGAATCCCGCCAAAAAAATCGAAATGCCGCGCAAGCTTTCGGCATTGCTTCTCACCTACGTTGCCAAAATCAAAACCGACGAGCGCGCCATGCTCGAGCAACGCATTCGCGAAACCATGTAATTCCGTTGGTCTACGAAAAATGCGCCGTGTTCGCACGACGCATTTTTTTATTACAAAATCAAACCTAATCTTCCTCTCCGTGGTCGCTGGGATTGACGTGCACCGTCACGTGTTTGACTTGCGGACATCCGGCCTCGATACTGTTGTGCACCCTTTTGGCCACGGCGTGCGCATCGCGAAGCGGTACGTCTCCGCATACCGAAATTTCCGCTTCCACATAGATACGGTCGCCGAATTTCCGGGTGAGCAATTTGTCGATATCGTCCACCCCCTCTTCCGACGAAATGATGGCGGCAAGCCGATCCACCATTGCGCGGTCGCATGCCTCATCCGTCATTTTGCGCACGGCATCGATAAAAATATCGACGGCGGCCTTGAAAATAAACAGACAGATCAGAAGCGAAGCGATGGGATCGAGCACCGGAACGCCCAGCTGCGCGCCCAAGATGCCCGCAAACGCGCCGATACTGGAAAGCGCGTCGCTACGGTGATGCCACGCATCGGCTTTGAGCGCGCCCGAATTGACCCGCTTCGCCGCCGCACGCGTATACCAGAACATACTTTCTTTGGCCGCGATACTCACCACGGCGGCAATCAAAGCGAGCGTTCCCGGCACGGAAAGCGACGAATAGTTCCCGCGCAAAAGCGTCCTGACGCCGCCCATACCCAAAATACATCCCGTACCCGCCAAAAGCACCGCCAACACGATGGCGGCGACGCACTCGTACCGTTCGTGTCCGTACGGGTGCCCTTCGTCGCTTTCACGCGAGGCAATCTTGACGCCGATCATCACGATAAGCGTACTCAACACGTCGCTGGCCGAATGCACGGCGTCGCTGATCATCGCCATGCTGTGCGCCAAAATACCCGCCGTGAATTTGAATGCGGTCAAAAGCATATTGACGACGATGCTTACAATAGCGACACGGTACACGACGCGCGTCCGCTTACGGGTATATGTCGCCTCCGCAGACTGTTTAGGCGCCACAGTCGCTTCGCCGTCTCGCTCCCTCTCTATGCAATTGTCCTTTTGTGTTTCCATTACTCGGGAAGCAACATATCTCCCTTTTTGATCCATCCGACCCGACGCAACAATTCGCTCACAAAAAGCGCCACCACGGCCGGCACGATAAAGTAGCACACACCAACGCCCAGCGCAATGCGCCACGCCGCAAGTCCCGCGCGGTGCGATTCCATGATCGTGTCGATCACGCCCACAAGTCCCGCCGTGCCCATGCCGCTGCCCGTTATGCCGCACTGCAAGCCGAATAACGCGCTGGTAAGAGGCCCCGCCACGATACTCGCCGCGATCGCGGGAATGAGAATACGCATATTTTTGGCAAGATTGGGAATTTGCAACATGCTGGTGCCTATACCCTGACTGACAAGCCCGCCCCACTTGTTTTCACGGAAAGACGCCACGGCAAAACCCACCATATGCGCGCAACACCCCGCACAAGCCGCCGCCGCGGCCAATTGACTCGCCTCTTTGAGCGACGGCGGAATACTGCTGAAGAGCATCACGCCGAATGCGGCGCTCGAGGTGGGAAAGGTAAGCAAAAGTCCCATAACGAGCGCAATGAGAATACCGAACGAAATCGGCTCCCAGGCAATCGCCTTACTGATCCCTCTGCCGAGCAAAGCAAACAACATCCCAAAAGGTATGCCCAAAACGATCGCCGACACGGCTCCCGTGACAATCGCGATAAGCGGTATCACCAAAATATCCACAGGCGTCTTTCCTTCCACAAGCGAACAAATGCGGATTGCCACTACCGAAGCCACGTAGGCGGCTACCGGATCGCCGATGCCGATGGATGCCGTTCTTGCCGCTCCCCACACATGTATGCCGCTCATAACAAAAATGTTCGTAATATTGGCGCCGAGCATACCTGCCGCCGCCGCAGAGAAGGTAGTAAGCTTGGGCGCCTTAAAGGAATAGGCGATGCCCACACCGATGCCCGCGCCCATAATCATGCGCACGGCGGTTCCTATGTACAATATGACTTTACCTATCTTGTAGTCTTTCGCCAAATCGCCGATCTGCCAGATAATCGTGCCGGCAATCAACGTACAAAAAAGTCCGAGCGCCATACCGGAAAAGGCGGTAATAAAATATTTATGCACAAAAGCTTTCACGACGGCGCCCGCCGTGCGCTTCTGCTCCGGGGGTACGCTCTGTTCCGTGGTCACGCTCTGTTCTTCGCCCACACCTTGCTCGTTTTGCGCCTCGTCCACTTTGCGTTTCCTTCCTTTACGTATAATTGCACATTATTATAACAAAACGGACGCTTTTTGTAAAGCGTCCGCCGCATCTTTTTACAATCTGCGTCATGCGACTCTATGCACCTTTAGGCGCCAATGCAAAGCTGAACTCGGCGCTTACGCACACCTTGCCGTTCACCGTTACCTTGCCTTCGCAAAAGTAAAAAATCGCTTTGCTTTTCACGATCTTGCATTCGGTTTGGATCGTGTCGCCCGGCTTTACGGGATTGCGGAATTTCACGTTGTTCAGCCCCGTATACATCGGAATGAAATCGCCGCCCTTGTCGGCGAACAGCGCACAAGCCGATTGCGCCATGATCTCGCATAAGATCACGCCCGGCACCACGGGGTTGCCCGGAAAATGTCCGCGCAGGAAAAATTCGTCGCCGCGCACGTGGTATTTACCTTGGGCAACGCCTTCTTCCGTTACGTTCACTTCCTCGATAAGCAACATGTCGTCGCGGTGCGGAATGATTTTCATGATTTCTTCTTTATTCATTTTTATCTCTCCTTGCGGCTTTTTGTAAAAAGCCTTGCAAAACTTTTACTGCGCGGATAGTAACGCATTTCCCATCCCTGTAACTACGAAGCGACAATGCGTTTACCGTAACGCTTCATTGAGTTCGTCCAGTTTCTCGGAGGAAAGCGGCGGCACCCCCTGCAAAGGATAGGACAAACCGAGCTTCTCCCACTTATGTACCCCCATGGTATGGTACGGCAAAAGCTCGATCTTTTCCGCGCCTACCGCCATCGCCTTGACCGCGCGCACGACTTCCGCAGTATCGGTGATACCGGGCACACACACATGGCGCACCCAAAACCGCTTTTTGTTCGCACGAAGATAGTCGAGCGTTTGCAGTAAAGCTTCCTGCCCCATGCCCGTGAGCGCACGGAACGCTTCGGGGTCGGGATGCTTTATATCCAAAATCACGAGATCGGCAAGCGCCAACGCCTCCGGGCAATAGATGCCGCCGCCCGTATCGATCGTCGTATGAATACCGTACGATTGCAGGGCGCGCAGCAACGCGACAGCGCCCTCTTTTTGCGCAAGCGGCTCTCCTCCCGAAAGCGTTACGCCTCCCTCGCGGCCGTAATACGCCTTGTAGCGGCTACACCAAGCCGCAAGCTCTGCTTCGTCCCGCGTCTCGCCCCCTTGCCACGTATCGGGATTATGGCAATATCGGCACCGCATGGGACAGCCGGAAAAGAAAATCACCGTGCGGATTCCCGGACCGTCCAATGCGCCGAGTGTTTCAACGGAATGAATTTTCAGCATACAAAGATTCCTCGATTGCGCTCGGAATCCCGATTACATATTTTCAAAGAACGTACGCTTGAGTACCTCTTCGCGGTGCGCCTTGCTCAACACGCAGAATCTCACGGCATATCCCGAAACGCGAATGGTGAGATTGGGATATTTTTCGGGGTGCGCGTGCGCATCCAAAAGCATCTCTTTGTTGTAAACGTTGATATTGATGTGATGGCCGCCTTGTACGAAATATCCGTCGAGAATCGCCGCAAGATTCGCCGTGCGCGTTTCGATATCCTTACCGAGCGTAGAGGGTACGATACCGAACGTATTAGAAATACCGTCGCGGCAATCGCAATAACTGAGCTTTGCCACCGAATTGAGAGAAGCCAGCGCGCCGCTGTGTTCGCGGTTGTGAAGCGGATTGGCTCCGGGCGCAAACGGTTCGCACTTCTTGCGTCCGCAAGGCGTGGCGCCCGTCTTTTTGCCGTACACGACGTTGCTGGTGATCGTAAGCAAGCTGAGCGTGTGCTTGGCGCCTCTGTAGCACGGCGTGCGGCAAAGCGCATTGTAAAAGTATTCCGTCAGATGTTTTGCAATGGAATCCACGCGATCGTCGTCGTTGCCGTATTTGGGAAATTCGCCTTCGGTCACATAGTCCACGATGAGTCCCGTTTCGTCGGTGACGGGCGTGACGGACGCATACTTGATTGCCGACAAACTGTCGGCCGCCACGCTGATTCCCGCCGCCCCGAACGCCATCAGGCGCTCGACCTTGGTATCGTGCAATGCCATCTGCAATTTTTCGTAGGCATACTTATCGTGCATGTAGTGAATGATGTTCATGGTATTGACGTACGTATCGGCCAGCCAATCGATATATTTATGGTAGCGATCCAGCACTTCGTCGTACGCGAGCTTGCCGGTAAGCGGCGGCATTTCAAACGCCACGCGCTGCCCCGTCATCTCGTCTCTGCCGCCGTTAATCGACATCAACAGCACTTTGGCAAGATTGCAACGCGCGCCGAAGAACTGCATCTGTTTGCCGATTTCCATGGCCGATACACAGCAGGCAATGCCGTAATCGTCGCCGTATACGGGACGCATCAATTCGTCCGATTCGTACTGAATGGAACTGGTATCGATGCTCACGCGCGCACAGAACTTTTTGAACGCTTCGGGAAGCTTATCGCTCCACAACACCGTAAGGTTGGGCTCGGGGGAAGCTTTGAGGTTGTACAACGTATGCAAAATACGGAAACTGGTACGGGTAACGAGGGTGCGTCCGTCCTTTCCCATGCCCCCGATCGACTCCGTGACCCAGGTGGGATCGCCGGCAAACAACTCATTGTATTCGGGCGTACGAAGCTGACGGTTCAAGCGCAACTTGAGCACCAGCTGATCGATAAGCTCCTGCGCGCTTATCTCGTCCAAAAGGCCGTTTGCGATATCCCGCTCGATATAAATATCGAAGAACGTGGAAGTGCGTCCGAACGATTCGGCGGCGCCGTTTTGCTCTTTGATGGCGCCCAGATAGGCGTAATAGGTCCACTGTATGGCCTCGCGTGCGTTTTCGGCGGGACGGGAAATGTCGTCGCCGTACGCCGCCGCCATTTGGGTGAGTTTTCCGAGGAAGTCCACCTGGCGGAAAACCTCTTCCCGCAGACGAATATTTTCCTCATCCATATATTTGTGTGCCAACGCTTCGAAATCTTTCTTCTTTTCGGCAATCAGGCGGTCGGTGCCGTACAACGCCACTCTGCGGTAGTCGCCGATGATCCGTCCCCGCCCGTAAGCGTCGGGAAGTCCCGTCAGAATCCCGTACTTGCGCAATTTGCGCATTTCGTCGGTATATACCCGAAATACGCCGTCGTTGTGCGTCGTTTTGTACTCGAAGTTATCTTCTATCTTCTGACTGAGCTTGTATCCGTACGCCTCGCACGCAGCACGCGCCATACGAATCCCGCCGAAAGGATTGACGCCGCGTTCCAAAGGATGCTCGGTCTGCAATCCGAAGATAATCTCGTTTTCACGGTCCACGTATCCCGGCTTGTAGCTGAGAAGCGAAGAAACTTTTTCGGTATCTACACTGAGTACGCCGTTATTCTCCCGTTCGCGCGCCAACAAATCTTCGTAGATTGCCAACAGCGTTTTCGTCCGACCGGTAGCGGCCGCCAAAAACGCGTCGTCCCCTTCGTACGGGCGATAATTCGTCTGAATAAAGTCGCGTACGTCGATGCTCTCGCACCAATTGCCTTTCTTAAAATCTTTCCATGCTTCCATAGTGTGTCCTCTCCCTGTCAAAACAGAGTAAAAATTGATATACAATAGTGTTTGCCGATTGCTCCGATCCGATTCAGAACCGTTCGCCGTCGGCATATTCGCAAAAATAGTCGAAACTCTGCACGCCCGTCTCGCTCGTCACCGTTACCCTGCCCGGGCCGGGGGAAATACTGCGAACGAAGAATCCGCCGCGGCCGCCTTCGAGACTGATATGCCCGTTTCCTTCCACCGAAAGACTGCCGCTGGCGCGTACCGAAACCGGCATAAAGCTGTAATCGAGTAAATTGCCCCGTCCGTCTTCGGCCGTCAGCGTAAAGGCGATACGCTCAAAGGATTTGCCGCAATGCAACACCTTGTCCACCGAACTTTCCACACGCAACGTGCGCCGGATATCGGGAGAAAGTGTGCGCGTCGCTTTCACTTCGCCGCCGTATACGGCTTCGAACCGATAGGTGACGCCGTCGGGCGGATTGCGCATGTATTTTTCCAGCAATTCCAAAAACGCGTGCGTATCGAGTTTACACAATTTACGGAGCAGAAACGCCTGTTTCGATCCCCAAAACCCGAGATCGTGCAGATTCCGTTTTTCGGCAAGCCGCAATACGTTTTTGAACAGCCTGAGTCGGATCCCCTCTCCCACGTCTTTTGCCGGCAAATCGCCGCAAAAATCGTCGATCACTATCGGCGGATGTTTCAGATACGGCCAATGTTTCGTATCGGGCGCAAATTCTCCCACCTTTTCGTCGTTTCGATAGAGAACGATCCCGTCGGCATTGGTAAATACGTACAATGCGCCGGTATAATCATCGGCGGAAAGATTGCTCGAAAGTTTCATCACCGGCTCTTCGTCCCGCTGACTCTTATATACGTAGGCGGCCAACTTGGGATTGCGGTATGCATCGAAAATCCCGTAATGGCCGAGATTGTCGCCGCTTCCTTTTCCGCGCCCCGTCGCAAAATCGCAATAACTCATTCCGAACGCACCGAGTACAGCGCCTCGCCGCACGTCGGAAATCGCATACGCATGGCACAGCGCCTGATGCAACCGCACGCTTTCGTCGTCGTACGTGCGCGCAGGACACCCCGCCCCGCCGTGCTCTCCGATCAAATACGGCATAAACCGCTTGCTTCTGCGTTTTTTAATGTTTTGCCCCGTTTCGTTGCAGGCAAACACGTCTTCGTAAACGTGACTTGCCGTAAAACTGCGCGCCCCTACGGTGGCGCGGGTGGGATCGGCTTCCTTAGCCGCTTTGTGCGCTTTGAAATACAGTTCGTCGCAGTCGGCGGAATTGTTGGAACGGATCCCCCAGCCGATGATCGACGGATTGTTGCGATCCCGCAAAATCATATCGGTAATTCCCGCTAAGAACGCATCGCGCCAATCGGCCGAACCGATATACCCGTCTCCGTATACGTCCTCGATGACCATGAGGCCGATACGGTTGCATTCGTCGATAAAATCTTTACTCGCCACACCCATGGTGCGCACGGCGTTTATGCCCGACTGCTTGAGAATGCGCGCGTCCCGCCGTTCGGTTTCACCCGTAGCGCTGCGTCCGATCACGGGATAGCAGTCGGCGCGGTTGAGGCCGATCAGTTGCACCTGTTTTCCGTTGAGAAAGAATCCTTCCCTACGAAACACCGCACTGACAAACCCGAACTCCGCCTTGCGGCAATCGAGCACCCGATGCCCGCTGCACAGCCGAATGACCGCCGTATACAAAACGGGATTGTCCGGTTCCCAACACGTTACATCCGAAACTTCTCCTTTCAGTCGTACCGAAGAAGCTTGTACGCTCTTTTTGCCCAGCACACACACGCGCGTCCCCGCGGCATCGAGAATTTCCCCCTCGAGCTCGGTATCGGGATAATAATCGAAAAGTTCGATATCCGCCGTAACGGTTCTTCCCTCGCCCGAAGGCGCAGTGCGCACGCATACGTCGCGTATGTCCCGTCCGTCGCATATCATAAAAATCACGTCGCGGCAGATTCCGCCGAACAGAGTGAGCGGGCCGCGCACGCCGCTGCAAGGCACTTCCTTGCGAAGCCGAGAATCCACCTTGAGTACAATCCGGTTTTCGTAATCGTATTTGACGGGTGCGGTGATATCGGCAACAAACGACGCTTCTCCCTTGTGACTGGTCACGAAAATGCCGTTTACGTAGATTTCCACATAGGAGAGCACACCCTCCAACCGTAACAAAAGCCGCTTACCGTTGTATGTACTCGGCACCGTAAGAATACGCGAATACGTAGTGAGCCTGCGCATATTCCGCTCGTCGAAATACTGCGCGTCGGTACAATCGATATTATGCGGCAATTGCACGATATAGCTGTCGCTCCAATCGAACTCCCGTTCGAGGCAATCCTGCGTAAAACCGTCGCGATACAGCCAATTATCGTTAATGGGAATCTCCTTGATCACTTACCGCCTCCCATACTCATCGTCAGGTATTGCGCGAATTTGTATTCGCTCTTTTGCAGATATACGCGCCCTTCCGCATCTTTGGCATAGAAATACACGGTGGGATTGCTGACTTTTAATTCATCGATTTCCGTAGGACGGAAAGAAAAGCGTTCCATTTCTTTACGGTAAGAAGCGATATCCCCGCGCGATAAAATTTGCGGCAAAGCATTGACGTCTTCCGAGGAATACAGCGGCCGATAAGAAGCATATTTATCGGCGCAACGGATGCCGATCTCCACAACCGTCAGATCCCGCGACCCCGTATTGACAATACGCCAGATAATGCGGCGACTGTCGACGCTCATCTTTCCCTCGAGTCGCGCCGCCTTGCGATTGTCGTGCCAAAAACGCAACAACGCCACCACGGCCAAGCAAAGCGTCGCAAAGGCAATTACACATAAAGATACTATTTTTACAGACTCCATACTTCCGCCTCCTCAAACCGACGTTCTACTGCAACAATTTGGCGCTGCGCATGATACGCATCATAATCGACACGACAAAATATCCCGCTAAAATCACCGTCGTTACGAAGAAAATTTCCATAAGCGCAAGCTTGGCAACGCCGAAAATCGACGGCAGGAAAATCGCCGCAATCAGGCTGATGACCAGTACCGTGATCATCAGCACGGTACGGAATACGTCGAACGGTTCGCAGTTTTTGTACAACACGATCATTCCGGTATACGTCAGCGACAGCACCAACATACTCGTATATGCCGCCGACCCGAACGTTACGTCGGGGTTCAATCCCAAACGCATATACAGGTAGATCGCCATGACGGCCAGCGTCAACGTAATGCCGCCCGGCACACATCGTCCGATAACGTTCGTAAGGAACTTTCCGCGAATAATATCGCTGTTTTTCTGGAATGCCAGCGCGAAACTCGGCAACCCGATCACCAGCATTTCGAGCAACAAAAGGTTGGACGTATCAAACGGATAAGGACGCCGCAAAATCAGGAAAATGACCGACAACGCCATACTCATAAACGTTTTCATCAGGAATAGCGAACTCGATTTCTGAATATTATTGACTACGCGCCTTCCTTCCCGCACCACGTCGGGCATGCTCGTAAAGTTACTGTCCAAAAGCACCAAATGGCTGACGTTACGCGCCGCTTCGCTACCCGACGCAATGGAGACGCTGCAATCGGCTTCCCGCATGGCCAGAATATCGTTGACGCCGTCGCCCGTCATGGCTACGGTGTGTCCCTTTGCTTTGAGCGCCTTGACGAGCAGACATTTCTGCTCGGGCGTCACACGACCGAATACGGTATATTTTTCCGCCGCTTCCAGCACTTCCTGGTTACTCAATCCCTCCAGCGAAATATACAGTTCGGCATTTTCCACGCCCACCCGACGCGCCACTTCCGAAACCGTCACGGGATTGTCACCCGAGATCACTTTGACGGCCACGTTGTTCTCTTTGAACCAAGCGATGGTCTGCACCGCGTCGTCACGGATATGGTCTTCGATTACGATCAGACACAGCGGACGCCGCACGGTCGGCAATTTGTCTCCCGAAATTTCGGATGGAGAATGCGCCAATACCATTACGCGATACCCGTTGGCCGCGTTTTCGGTCACGATTTTTTCGATACGCACTCCCATATCTTTGAGCACGAATTCCGGCGCGCCCAACAGATACGTTCCCGCGCCTTCGAAAGTAACGGCGCTCAATTTGCGCTGACTGGAAAAGGGCATAACGGCCTTGGGTTTCAGTGCCATACTGTAGCCGAACTTGTTGGCAAGCGCCATGGCGGTCTGGTTATTGTCTTCGGTGGCGGTCAGCATACTGCCGATGATTTCGGCAAGCGTATAATCCTGCGCGCCCCCCTTGATCTCGATTACGTTATTGACCTGCATACTGCCGTCGGTAATGGTACCCGTCTTATCGAGACACAGCGTGTCTACACGCGCCAACATCTCGATACAATACAAGTCCTGCACCAATGTTTTCTTTTTGGCCAACCGCACCACACTTACCGCCAGCGCGCTGCTGGTCAACAAAAACATACCCGACGGAATCATACCGATGACGGCGCCGGAGGTGGTGCTGATGATGGTCTTCCACTTATCTTCCACCGGCCCGCCGTACGCTTTGTACGCATTGAAAAGCATCAGAACGGTAAGCGGTATCAGAATAATCGTGACCACTTTGATGATGAGTCGTACCGAATTATTGAGCTCCGATTTGGGCTTGCGGTATTTTTTCGCATACGAAGTAAGCGTTTCCACGTAATTATTGGCGCCCACCTGCATCACGCGGGCATACGCCGAACCGCTGGTCACGAAACTGCCCGAAAACAATTCCGCTCCCTCTTTCTTGCGCATGGGCACGCTCTCGCCGGTAAGCATACTCTCGTTTACTTCGATATCTCCCTTGATTACCACGGCGTCGGCGGGAATCTGTTTGCCCATTTCGAGGTACATGATATCGTCCAGCACCACTTCGGTAACGGGGATGGCCTTTTTCTCTCCGTCCCGTATCACAATCGCGGTAGGCGCGGTAATCAGATTGAGTTTGTCTACCGTACGTTTACTTTTGATTTCCTGAAAGATACCGATACTGATATTGGCTACGGCAATGACCAGGAAAAACATTTGGTTAAACGCCGCCCCCACGACAATCAACGCCGTGGCGACCACGAAAATCAACAGATTGAACAACGTGAAAATATTGGAAAACAGAATGCGCCCGTACGACTTGCCCGTCTTTTGACGGGTGAGATTCACGAATCCGTCCGCTTCGCGCTTTTCCACCTGAAAGGACGTGAGTCCTTTGGCATACTCGGGTTCGTAACGCTCCGCAAGCGAGTAATCGGTGCTGACAACCCGACGACGACGACGCTTTTTCTGCGCCGCCAACCGATCCTGACTGAGCATGGAACCGTCGATCGTCACACTGCGCATCGAAGCTTCTTCCCCATGCCCGCCGTCTTCAAAGACGCCGCGTTCGATTTCCAATTCGATCGTATTGGTATCTTTGGTGACTACTTTGGGAAGTTTACGAAGTCGCTCCCGCGCATCCTTTCGGGTCGCGACGGCTTCCCGTCCGTTCTCCGTCGCCGATGCGTCGGCATACGAAACGGGCGCGCGGGCGGCGGTATCCCCTTCCACGAGCTTCTGCGTAAGCTTGATTTCGTCTTCGATTTTTTTGTCGAGCGGCGAACGCACTTGCTTCTTTGCGGTCACTCTCGACCCCGTCGAATTCTTGGTGCTTTTCATATTTCAAATATTACCACATTCGGCCTGTTGTGTCAAGTGCGCGCCGCCCAAAAAATATTCGATAAGGCGAATTCCCGTTTGCTTTTAATTTGGTTTTGTCCAAAAAGCAATTTTGTCCAATTTTTGTACTGTAAAACGTATCGCAAACGCGAAAATTTTCAAAAATTCTTTACAATTGAAAGGAAACGCGGTATAATTATAAAGTGAAATAGGGATAAAAGCAATTTTGCGGATATCCCCCTACCCAAAACGGAGCACAAAATATGCGATGGAATCTCAAAAGATCGAAATTATTGCTTGCTTTGATTCCGATCATTTCGATAGTATTTTATATATTCACCATTGACCACAATCTCTACGCGGATCAAAGCTTTGTGGCTTTCGATATTTACCGCCGGATCAGCGATACCGCGGTAGCCGATCCCGACACCACACCCGACGACTATTCCGCCGCGGAAAACTTTGCCATTGCCGCCGGCGTTTATCTGGATACCGATTCCGTACAAAGCACGACCAACGGAACGGTTACCGCCATGGGCTTTTACAAACAGACCGTCATAAATTTCCGTGCCAAAACGGACGGACACATGTTCAACGAGTCGGTTTCTCTTTCCGCCATCGCATCGGTGGCCGAGCAACGGTATTTCAAAGACGGGGCACTTTTGTATCGCAGCGGAAAAGCTTCGGGCAGCGCCGTCAAGAGCTGGTCTACGCAGATTATCGAATTCGATCCCGCCGTTTACCGCCAACGCTACGGCGTAGTCCCGCAGGAAATCTGCAAATACAGCGTTACCGACCAATCGATCCTTTCGGAGCGATTCCTCTCCGATAACGGCGACGGCACCCGCACCTACGAATTGGTACTGGACGCGGAAGAAGCGCAAAAATACTCCCGCTACGAAATGATGACCTATGCCGGCGTGACGGCTTTCCCCGAATTCCTTACCTGCCGTATCGAATTCACCATCGACAACGCTTGGCACATCCGGGAAATATGCGCGTACGATACCTACAAGATTGCACTGATGGGCGGCATAAAATGCGACAGCCGCATGGTGGAAACCTTTACGTACCCCGGAGCTATGCCGGAACGCGCGCAAATCTTCATCGATTACGTTCCTACGGGAAATACGGGAACGGTGGATACCGACAAAGGCCCCGCCGATTATCTGAACGAAGCGTTCGGAGACTATATTTCGGGCAACAAGCCGCTTTATCTGACCGGAGAAGCCGTAATAAAAGACGAAACGCTTCCCTTCTCCGCTTCCTTCGATCTGGTGGGCGGCGATTATCGGTTTGCCCTCGGCGATCGGATCTTCGGCGTATATCGGGGCACCACGTTGTATCTGGCCATGGGAGACGGCAAGTACGCGGTAAATACCGACGACCTTTCCGCGCTCTTCTCCGCGTTGCCGGACAACGCAGCCTCCGGCAACGCTTTCGCCGATCTGAATTTCGATACGCTGCTTTCCACACTGTTTGAAAATTACACGCTGACCGAAACCGACGAATCCATACATATCCGCATGCCTTTCGCTTTGTTCGGTATCGGTTTCGACGTAGACATGGGACTTCGCAAAATCGCCGACGACGCAGTGACGGCCGATACCATCGACGCAACCGTGACGGTGGGCGATACGCCAATCGACGTAGCGATTCGGATTACCGATTCCGTTTCCCTTCCCGCATTCGACGCGACGGAATACGTTTCTCTCCGTCCGCTCCTCGACGCCGTCGCGCAAACGTTGGCAAAAGACGCTTACGGAATCGACGGCACGATTTCGGTGCGCACGGGCGACAAACGGATTCCCGTCGGTATTTCGGCGCGCATTGTCCGCACGGAAAACAACCGCACGGCGGCGGAATGCACCCTGACGGCAGAAGGCGTCGACGTATCGCTTGTCTATCGGGACGAAACCGTATATGCCCGCGTAGGCGGCATTACCGTGAAGGCGAACGTCGCCGATTTCGATCTTTTGGCGGAAGCGCTCGCACCCTTCCTGCCCGTTTCGCAAGCCGATACGACGGCCGTACTCGAAAGCGTATTGCCCTCCGTTTTGCCGCAGCTCCGCGTCGACTCGATTGTATCGCTTCTCACGACGCTGCAATACGAAAACAACACGCTCTCTCTCCAAGTAACGCCCGCGCAAGGAACTGCCTGGAGCATCTCCGTGACGCACGACGATACGGGATTGCGCACCCTCTCCCTGCATGGATTGGAGACGGCGGGCGTGGGAATGGACGCAGTTCTGACCCTTTCCGACGCAGAGAACGCCGCGGTGCCGGCGCTTCCCGACGCCATAGACATCAAAGAATTTACCGAATTGTTGCCCGCCGTACAAAAACTTCTGCAAGCACAAAGCTACCGCTTCTCGCTGGAAGGCTCGGTTATTAGCGGCGACACGCAGTTCCCTCTGACGGGCGAAGTCCTTCTGAACCGCAGTCCCCTGGCATTCTCGGTCGATCTCACGCTGGCGGAACAACCGCTTCGGTTGATCTATACCGACGCCACCGCCTATCTGTCGGCCGGAGAATTTGCGGTTAAGCTTACGGCGCAGGACGCCGGAAGGTTCCTGCAAGCGTTCGGACCGTTGCCCGATACGGCGGAAATCCTTACCGAACTGCTTGCTCGCCTGCCCGCCGCAGACGAAATCGATTTTGCTTCGCTTGTGCAAAATCTCACGCTTTGCCAAACGAAAGACGGTTTGACGTTCCGTTTGGCATTGCAGAACGCGCAAGTTGCATTGACGATTTGCCAAGCAAAAGACGATTTGCGGGTAGCCTGTTCTTTCGAGACCGCCGCCCTCTCCGCGCAACTGACCGCATCCGTTTGCGGAAAAGATACACCGTGGGAAATCGTTCCGGACGACGTTGTCTATCGCGACGGCGCGCAATTGATTCCCTTGATAGCGCCGATCCGCAATACGCTGACGAGCAAAACCTGGGAATTGACCGTGGACGGAACCGTCACCCAAGGCGGATACTGCGAACCGTTCGTTCTCTTCACCCGCATCCGCGCGGGCGAAAACACTTTCGCTTTTTCGGAAATCGAAGTAACGGGCACGCTGACGCTCTCCGGCCAGGTGATCGGATTTGCTTACCGAGCGGGTACCGTATACCTCAACATCGGCGAGATCGCGCTCAAAGCCACCCTTGCCGATTGGAAAGATAAAATACCGCAACTGCTTACCGCTGTTGCGGAAAATGAAAACACCTCCCTTTCCTCGGCCGTATCTTTCTCGGAAAAACTTTCCGAGCTTTTGCCCGCGCTCGATTATACTTCCGTTACCTCCCTGTTGGCCGCCGTCACCGTCTGCGACGGAACGGTACGCATTCCCGTCACAACGGCAAGCGGCGCAACGTATGCGCTGACGCTTTCCGTCGGAGAAGAATGGATTGAGGGCGCAAGCATACAAAACCTTACGGCCTACGGTATCACCCTTGACGCAACCGCTACCCTGCGTTGCAATACGAAATTCGACGACGAAATCTACGACGACGAATATGTGGACGTGCGATATCTCGAGAATCTTCTGCCCGCTATTCGGGCGCTTGCCGAAGCACAAACGATCACCGTCGAACTGCGCGACGGATCGGTCGATCTGTCTTTGCTCTCCGGCGCACTCGGCGGCACCGTGCAACTCACGCGCGAACCGTTCGCCGTGGAAGCCTGCTTGCTGTTGCGCGAAAAACACACGATCGACTTCCGGTTTGTGGACAATACGGTGTGGTTGCGCATCAACGAAATCCGCTTGACCTTTACCGCAGAAGATATCCGCGCGTTGCAAAACGAAATCCGCGCGCTGGGAAAATCGGCGAATATCGGTGAAGAAGACGCGGCGACGCTGTATACCGTCGTTTACGAACTGACGACGAGTGCAACGCTTTTGCAAAACGCATTCGGCGGCAAAACGCTCGGCGAACTGGTCGGCTTCGTCAATTACTTTGCCGTAGGCGAAAACGACGCCCTGACCGTGGGATTCAACGTGCGCGATCTGTCCGCCACCGTTCGGTTCGGCGCCCAACGCGACGTACTCACCGTACAAGTTTCCAACGTAAATTACAACGACTTATCCGCCTCGTTCACGGCCGTGGTATCCGCCGCGGAACCGCAAGCCGTAACGGTACCCGACAAAGCCTCTTATGTCCGCCTTGCCGATCTTCGGTCGTATATTGCCCCCGCTTACAACACGATGGTACAGGATTACTATCATATCTCGTTCGGCGGCGACGTAACGGAAGGAGAGGCCGCGGGCGCCGACGTGGATACGACGACCATTACCGGCACACTCGAAATCCAACCTACCGACAACTTTGCGGATATCCATGCCCGCATCGTACTCGGCGGCGTTGTGGGAGATCAAGTCATCGAGCTTTACATACTCGACGGCACAAACCCCGACCATTCCGACGTTACGGCGTACGTAAACTACAACGACTTCCATGCAAAGATCGATTATCTGTCGGCGCTTGGCATCGTAAACGATCTGTGCGACATTCTGCAACTTCGCATCCCGTTCCTGCAAGACCTGATGGCGGGATTCGATATCGAAAAGCAAGACACTACCGTATTCGAGACAATGCAAATCCCCGGACTGGATAAACTGCGAAAATCCGTCTCTTCCCTCTTTACCAAAACCGAATCGGTTACCGACGCCACCGCAGGAGACAGCGGTATGGCGGGATTGCTTGCACTTATCGACGACAGTCTGATCGACAAAGTGCTGGAAGGCACCTCTGTCGGTTTCGAAAACGGACTTCTCGAAATCCGCCTGTATAACGGTATCTTCCGCAACGGCGACGACAGCACGGCCGTCATTACCATAGGACGCAACGAAACGCATCTGACCGATCTTACCATCGAAAACCTGATTGCCAACGGCGACACGGTCAACTTCGATGCGCTACTTTCGTGCGAAAAATTCGATTCGCCCGTACGGAAAATCACGAAACCCTCGTGGGCAGACAGCGCCTATGATTTCTCGACGCTCGACGGATTGTTGTCGGACGTAATCCGCACGGCAAGCGCGCGGGAATTCCACATCACCGGCTCCCTCAATCTCAACGTGCTGTCCGGCGTGATCAACAAAGACATCGGCATCGACGCCGTTGTCAAGATCCTCGACGACGGCTCGACGGTGGCGGCCGTCAAATTGTCGGTTCCCCGCTATTGGCTCTTTACCGAGTTCCTGACGCAAACGGACAGCTACCTGTACTATGCCAACGAGATGCTGTACTTCGTGGTAGACGTGTACAGCGGCGGATCGATCAGCAAAACGGAAACCAAGTCGGCTACCGTTTCGCAGTTCCTCGCCGATCCCTTCGAATATCTGTTCTTCCTGATCCGCATGAACAGTTCGCTGCAAAACACGGTTCTCAACGCCGTCAGCGGAAGCAAGGGAACGCCCTCTACCGACCCCAAAGAGATTCTGAAAAATTACACATTTGACCAATCGACGGGAAAATATCACTTCCTTCTGGGACTGGCGGCGCTTGCCGGCGACAGCAATCTCAACGATCTCACGCTCGACCTTACGACCACCGACGGATACGTGACGGGATTGTATCTGGAAACTTCCTTTGTAAGCGTCGTAAAACTCAAACTGAACAATACGAAGGTAGTCAACTTCCGTACGGACGCAAACGGACGGCTTCTGTTCTGCGAAGACGGCACCGTACAAAAAGCCGCTTTGCCGGAAATCGGATTCGGCGGAAAAACGACAGAAGTACGCGACCGATACATACAATCGGAAGAAGACACGCTTACCATCGACGCGCTCGAAGATTACCTTGCCGTTCTCTTCCCCGTAGAAGCCGCCGAGACGTTCGCGAAAAAAGCAGAACTCAAGGCCACTCTCGCCGATGAAAAAGCAACCGACGCCCTAAATTCCGTAGACGAAGTCGCGCAACGCAAGACCGAGTTGCATGCGGCACAAGCCGCTTACGACGAGGCAAAGGCCAAACTGGATGCGACCGACGAAAACTCGTTCGGATATCAACGCGCCAAAGCACAGGAAAACCTTGCAAAGAACGCGCTGACCCGCGCCCACAACGATTTGCAACAAGCCGTAAAAGACAGACTTACCTATGCCGAAGACGCCGTCGAAGCGGGACGCAACGCTTATTACTACGCACGCAAAGCAGCCACGGCGAGCAAAACCGCGACGGAAACCGATCAATCCGTACGGTCCTATGCCGCCGCAGGCGATTGCGCATTCGCCGCCATTCATGCCATCGAGTCTTCTCTCCGCGCGATAGACGCCGCTACGCAAGCCGCGCAAAGCATCGAGGACGAAACGGAAAGCCGGCGTATTCTTGCACTGGCGCAAGCGGCGCGGGAAGAGATTTCCCTCACCCTGACCACCACCGCGCAAACCGCTTCCGTAACGGCAAGCACCGCCTGCACGCAAATGATACAATACGCCGAAAGTCTGACGACCGAAGCGGAAAAATACGCACAAAGCGGCGACTACACACAAGCGGCCGCAAAGATTCAATCGACCGTCGAAGCAATCGACAGTATGCAATCGGCAAGCCAAGCGGCCACCGCGGCAGCCGAAATCAGCAAAAACGCCGACACGCTGTCTCTTGCTCGGCAAACGGCGGAAAACGTCAAAAGCGCCACGGAATCGATTTCTCTTCGCATAGCCAATACGGCGATCACCGTCGGCAACGCTTTGCTTACCGACAGCGACCGACAAACGGAGCAGGCGCGCCTTGCCGCAGAAAGCGCCGTAACGCATTCCTCCGCACAAGTGTTGGCGCAGAACGGCGCCCAAGCTTTGGACGACATCGACGTCCTGCAACTCTCGACCGAGTATGCCGCAAAAGCCGCTTCCCTTTTCTATGAAGTACACGTAGCAGACGCAACAAGTTCTGCGCTGCAAAGCGATTTGCACAGCCTGCAAACTTCCGTCGCAAAAGCCGTGCCTTCCATGGTGGAAACGCTCTTCTCGTCGGTATACAAAGTCGCGCCCGATTATGCGCAGCTCGTACAAGATACAAACGATATGCCCACAGCCGCGTGCGGAATCGCGACGCTGGCGCAAATGACCGACGTAGCCACAACGGCGCAAAGCTATCAGAGTGATGCAACATCGGTTGCATTGCAGGAAATCTATCTTGTAGCGGAACCTGCGGCCGCATACGTCTTCCAAACCTATGCCAATAGCTTCTATACGCAAATAAAGAGCAGTGCCGAGACCGTAGCCACTTGCAAACACAATCTGGACGGCGTCCTCAATTCGGGCGTGATGGGAAAAGAGACGCGGGATAAGGCAGGCGCGCTTGCCGATGCCGCCGCAACGGCAGCCGATCTTACCGAACAATACGCCGACTTGCTGTCGGGTGTGTGCACGGTCTACAACTACGCGCTTCCCTTGCTGGAGAAAGAAAGAGCGCAAAGCATGCAGGCAACCGTAGACACACTCGTCGGCACGCACATCACCAAAGACGAAAAAGGCAATATCACCGATGGGGGCGCAGGTCTCTTGGGCGCAAGCGATTATCTGACGGAGTGCAGTGCGAACGCCACGCAAGGCGCCGCCCGTGCCGTTACGCTGGCCGATAATCTGAACAAACTGGTTTCCTCAAGCGTACGCAACGCCGCCAAAGCCAATGCCGCATCGGCAACCGAACAAGCGCAACGCATCGAAGCCGCTCTGCCGTACGCCGTGGCCGCCGCCGATTCTCTGACGGCACTGCAATACCGCCTGACGGCCTACATAGCCGCATGCAACGCATAACCCGATTTTTAAGACATCAAAAAAAACGCTTTGCGATCGGCAAGGCGTTTTTTTGATTCTGTCTCGTGCGGTGATTCGGCGGTCGATTGCCGAAAAACGCGCTATTTACCCGCCGAACCTTGTGCCGTTTGCACGGCATACCGTTTGCCGAGCATGCGGGAATATACTCTTCCCCACACAATGAGTCCCAGCACGGTGGCAAGCCACAACAAAAGATGCACCCACCCGTAACGGAAATCCAGCCATATGCTGAGCGAACTGGAAAACACCGCAAAAAGATAAAACACCGCCATATATACGTCCGCCGCCACATAGTGTACTTTAACCCAAATGCGGTTATCCGCACTCGTATAGCGGTTCTTTAATCCTATGATATCGTTGCGGCGCAAACGCGGATAGAAGTTGGAAAGCAGTCCCGCGATAAGCGAGATCGCCACCACGGCCGCGCCGTAAATATCGAATCTTCTCAACAAATCGATGCGATTGTGCGCAATCTGATAGGTCATTCCGTAGATGCACACAAAAAGAAAGACAAGCGCCAACACAAAAGCGGCCAACGTCATAAACATAAAATTGCGTTCCACAAGGCCGCGCGCACGCAGAATTCTGGCTACAACAATCAGCGCCGCCGGCACAAAACCGAACAATCCGAGGTACAGATACTGGTACTTGTTGATCCACACCATCGTTTCGGCATCCAAAAGATTCAGAATTTCTATACGATCGGGCAATAATTGCATGGAGCCGGCCACCAATATGAAAGGCAAAAGAGATATCAGTAAGGTCGCGCTCGACAGCCATCTTTCTTTGTTGGTCATCGTATTTTCCTCTGCACGGAACACTTGTCCGCGCACTACTGTCGCAAAATATTATATCGAAAACATACGGAATTGTCAACACATAATACAAATATATCCCGTGCATACTACACACATGGAAACATATGCTAAACCGCACGTGCGATACGCCGAGCAATCGGCAGGGAAACGGGCCGCCATACTTACGATTCTCACCGCCGCTTTTGCCTTTTTCGGCTGGGTGGGCGAGACATTGCTGTTTTTCTATCTGTATAAGGAATACCGCGACCGAGGGTTGCTTACCCTTCCCTTTTGTCCGCTCTACGGGTTCGGCGCCCTTGCGGTGTATGCCGTACTGCGCACACCGCAATCGGGCATATGGGCCAAACTGTACCGAAAACCGCACTCCCGTATCGGCAAATTTTTTGCCGTGTGCCTGTCGCTTATGCTGTACGCGCTTGCCGCCGCTTTGCTCGCTTCCCTCATCGAATATTTTACCGGATTTTTCTTCGATAAAAAGTTCGGCGTACGGCTGTGGAGTTACCGCAGATATCCGGACAATATCAACGGTTACGTCAGTATTCGCTACTCGCTGTTATGGGGATTGCTGTGCGTATCGTCGATGGGACTGTTGTGGCACCCCGCGGCGGAATTGCTGGCGCGCGCCAATACCGCCGTCGTCGTGTCGGTAGCCGTCGTGCTCTTTCTCGCCATTTCCGCAGACTTTCTGTTCAATATGTTTTACCTTTCCAACCACGGGTCGCGACTTACGTTGCACGTATTGCAATCCGTGCCGCGATTCCCCACTCGATTATAGAGAAACGCCGACAATTGCGTCGGCGTTTTTTTTATGCGTTCTGATTTTCGGTTACCGTCCGAATATATCCATCGATATAGTCCTCTTTTGCCTGCTTGTGCAGACTTTGCACATATTTCTTCTTTTGCCGCAAATACTCCTTGCGCTGTCTTACGGTACAACTCTCCAAATAACGGGCTTCCTCCGCACGGTTTTCCGTTTTGCAACGATTCTCGGCTACCGCCGTTTCGAATACTTCGATCATCTTGTCCACACAGGGATCGATAGCGAATTCGGCGGCATACGCCGTATATCGCCGTGCAAGCGCTTCTTTCTCTTGCGGATGCTCGATATACCAATCGATTTTATCGCGGAGCGCCGCGCTGTCTCCCGCAGAGAAAAGGTTGTCCTCCGTCAGGGCAAACTGCTTGGTCGCACTTGTTTCGGAATCGGAAATCACGGGGACCAATCCGCAGGCAAACGCTTCCATGCACGAAATCGCTTCCAGCTCCACCTCCGACGCATGCACGTAGAGGTCGGCGCAACTGAGCGTATCGATCAGCTCCTGCTTGGAGCAAAAGCGGAACGTGGCGGGATGCGGCAACAGTTTGCGACTGAGTCTTTCCAATTTCTTCTGCCAAGGGCCTCTGCCGCAAAGCACCAGTTGGATCCGGTCGGCATATTTCGAAGCCGCTACGGCGCGGATCAACACGTCCTGCCGCTTTTCGCGACTGAAGCGTCCCGCCATGACGATCACATACCGATCTCCCCATTCGGCAGGGCGAACCGCGTTTTCGTTCTTTTTGAAATCGGGGTCGATTCCGTTGGAAATCACATGTTTCGTCGAACGGTATTTATATTTTTCCAGCAAATGCTCCAACATCACGCTGGGGCAGTGAATATGCGAAAAATTATCGTAGAACTTCTTCATCTTCTTGTACATCAGAGAATTCAGCCCCTTGAAGTTCTGCATTTTGATACTGTAGGTAATATTCTCCGGTTGCAGGTGAAAAGCCGCCGTAGTGGCAATACGAAGGTCATTCGCAATCTTTACCGTCTTTTTCTGTACCTTAAAGGGCATCAACATGTGCACCACGTCGCTTCCCTCGATGGCTTTGCGGATAATTTCTTGGTCCGGCTTGGCAAACTTCATGCCGTTTTTATCTATGATATATTGAAAGACGGGAATGCGGTGCTCCGGCAATACGTAAATTCCTTCGCCCTCTATTTTCGACGCCGTAAGCACGCGCACCTCATGCCCTTTTCTTTTCAGAACTTCTGCGAATCGCATGGCCGTACTGGAAGTACCGTTGCTTGTCTCGCCGTACTGGTCCATGACGAACGTTATAATCATTCAGCTTTGCACCTCTGTTTTTTGTTGCCTGTCTTCCTATTTATTATGCCATTGATATATTGCGGTTGTCAATAAAAAGAATATTAAAGATTGGTTAAAAAGCAGGTTGTGGATTTATTCACACCTGCTTTTCGACACGCTTCGTTTTTCTTCCGCACTCGGCGGCAAAATTTCAATATCCGCGCGCAAGGATAGGCGCCAAAAACCGCCCTGTATGGCTTGCTTCGCTCTTCGCCACTTCTTCGGGCGTACCGCAAGCGATGATTTCCCCGCCCTTGTCGCCCCCCTCGGGTCCGAGATCGATGATATGGTCGGCGCACTTGATCACGTCGAGATTGTGCTCTATCACCACAACCGTATTGCCGCCCTCCGCCAAACGGTCGAGAATTCCCACCAGCTTTTCCACGTCGGCCACATGCAGACCGGTCGTAGGCTCATCGAGAATATACAGCGTCTTGGACGTGGAACGGCGACTGAGTTCGGTAGCCAATTTCACGCGTTGCGCTTCTCCGCCCGAAAGCGTAGTCGCCGGTTGCCCCATCTTGATATATCCCAGCCCCACTTCGTTGAGCGTGCGGATTTTGTTGGCGATCTGCGGAATGTTCTCAAAAAAGGCATATGCTTCTTCAATCGTCATATCGAGTACGTCGGCAATGCTCTTTCCTTTATAGCGGACGGTCAACGTCTCGCGGTTATACCGTTTCCCGCCGCACACTTCGCACGGCACGTATACGTCGGGCAAAAAGTTCATTTCCACCCGTATGATTCCGTCGCCGCTACAGCTTTCGCATCGACCGCCTTTCACATTGAAAGAAAACCGCCCCGCCTTGTATCCGCGTTCTTGCGCATCGGGCGTTTTGGCAAACAGTTCCCGAATCGCGCCGAATACCCCCGTGTAGGTCGCCGGATTACTGCGCGGCGTGCGACCGATGGGACTTTGATCGATACAAATCACTTTGTCGATCTGTTCCAAGCCCTCGATAGAAGCATGCGCGCCTACCGTCAGGCGACTGCCCATCACGGCGCTCGCCGCCGCAGGATAGAGAATCTGATTGACAAGACTCGATTTTCCGCTCCCCGACACCCCCGTCACGGCGGTGATCACACCCAAAGGAAACCGCGCCGTCACGTTCTTTAAGTTGTTTTGCCGACAGCCTCTGAGAGTAACATATCCCTTGTCGCAGGAACGGCGACTGCGCGGCACAATGATTTTCCGCTCGCCGCTCAGGAATTTCCCCGTCACCGAACGCGGCGAGGCGATAATCTGCTCGACACTGCCCGCGCCCACAATCTCTCCGCCGTGCACGCCCGCTCCCGGCCCCACGTCTACGATATAGTCGGCGGCCCGCATAGTCTCTTCGTCATGCTCCACGACAATCAGCGTGTTGCCGAGATCGCGCAGTTTGGTAAGCGTGGCCAAAAGTTTTTCGTTGTCGCGTTGGTGCAGTCCTATGCTCGGCTCGTCCAAAATATACAGCACGCCCTGCAATCCCGAACCGATCTGCGTCGCCAGGCGGATGCGTTGCGCTTCTCCGCCCGAAAGCGTGGCGGCGCCGCGCGACAGCGTGAGATAGCCGAGTCCCACGTCCAGCAAAAAGCCGAGACGGGCACGGATTTCCTTTAAGAGCGGTTTGGCGATGATTTCCTGCCCCGGCGTAAAGGTAAAGGTATCGATAAACGCCGACAGTTCCACAATGCTCAGCCGCGTGATTTCTTCGATGTTTTTCCCGAAAAGCGTGACGGCGAGCGCTTCGGGCTTAAGCCGTTTGCCGCCGCATGCTTCACAGGGACGCGTGCGCATAAACCGCTCGATATCGCTCTTGACGTATTCCGATCCCGTATCGCGGTACCGCCGCTCGAGATTGGTCACGATTCCTTCGAACGCCGTATGAAAACTCCCCTTGAAATTATAGGAGTTGTATTGCATTTCCAGCTTTTCACCGCCGTTGCCGTACAACAATATGTGTTTGACGTTTTCGGGCAGATCGCGATACGGCACGTCCAGCGAAAATCCGTACCGCTTACTAAGCCCCTCGAAATACAACTGCGTCTGGGCGCCGCTGTCGAAATTCCATCCCGTGATGGTGAGCGCCCCCTCCCGAAGCGTTTTGCTGCCGTCGCCGTAAATGAGTTCGGGATCGATGGCCTGCTTATATCCCAGCCCCAAGCAATCGGGACAGGCGCCGAACGGACTGTTGAAAGAGAAAAGGCGCGGCTCGATTTCCGCCAAAGAAATGCCGCAATCGGTGCATGCGTATTTGGTATTGAACAATCGCTCCTGCCCGTCGCATTCCACCACAACGATCCCTTCGCTCAACTTGAGCGCCGTCTCCAAAGAGTCGGTCAGCCGTTTGCCGATCCCCGCCTTTACCACGAGACGATCCACCACCACGCTTACGTTGTGCTTGACCTGCTTATCGAGCGGGATTTCTTCGTCCAGCGTGTACGTGTTGCCGTCCACCCAAACGCGGGCAAATCCCTGCTTTCGGAAACTCTCGAAGAGTTTGCCGAATTCCCCTTTGCGGCCGCGGATCACAGGCGCCAACAAAAGAATCTTGCTTCCCTCGGGATATGCCATAATGGCATCGGCGATCTGGTCGATGGACTGCTGTTCGATCTTCTTGCCGCATTTGGGGCAATGCGGCTCTCCCAAACGGGCGTACAGCAAACGGAGATAATCGTAGATCTCCGTCACCGTGCCCACCGTAGAGCGGGGATTGCGCGCCGTCGTCTTCTGATCGATGGAAATGGCGGGACTCAAGCCCTCGATACTTTCCACGTCGGGCTTGTCCATCTGCCCGAGAAACTGGCGGGCATAGCTGGACAGAGACTCGACATACCGCCGTTGTCCCTCGGCAAAAATCGTATCGAACGCAAGACTGGTCTTGCCGCTGCCGCTCAATCCCGTGAACACGATGAGTCGGTTGCGCGGCAGTGTGATATCTACGTTTTTCAGATTGTTTTCTTTTGCACCTTTGATTACGATATTTTCCATAGTATATCCTACTCTATTTTATCCCTTTTTTTATGCGTCGCTTCTCCCGCGCTATGTTTTCCTGTATGTGCTTTAATTCGTTGATTCTGTCACGCAAACGGATTGCGGTTTCGAAATCGAGCGCAGAAGAAGCCACGCTCATCATACTGCGCAGTTTGTCTATCTGACGCGGAATGTCTTCTTCGTTGGTTTGTTCGGTTTCTTTCTGCGAGATTTCCAGCGTGTTGGTAATCGGTTTGATAATGGTCTTGGGCACGATGCCGTGCGCCTCGTTGTAAGCTTTTTGCTTGGCTCTGCGCCGCTCGGTTTCGCCTATCGCGCGTTGCATCGAACCCGTCATGGCGTCGGCATACATAATGACGTGTCCCTCGCTGTTACGCGCCGCGCGCCCCACCGTTTGGATAAACGCCGACTCACTGCGCAAAAATCCTTCCTTGTCGGCGTCTAAGATCGCCACCAATTGCACCTCGGGTATATCGAGGCCTTCCCGCAAAAGATTGATGCCCACCAGCACGTCGAAGTCCCCCGCACGGAGCGAGTTGACGATCTGTATGCGCTCCATCGTACCGATATCCGAATGCAGATAGTTGACGCGCACCCCGTGATCCGCCAGATAATCGGTCAGACTTTCCGCCATGCGCTTGGTGAGCGTCGTCACCAGAATGCGGCCGCCGTTTTGCACCGTCTTCTTGATTTCACTCAGCAGATCGTCGATCTGCCCCTCGGTGGGACGCACCGAAATCTCGGGATCGAGCAATCCCGTCGGTCGGATAATCTGCTCGGCAATAAATCCGCCGGCCAGTTCCCGCTCGTACGGCGCAGGCGTTGCCGAAACGTAAATCGTCTGCCCGATGCGCGAATTGAACTCGTCAAACGTGAGCGGGCGGTTGTCGTAGGCCGCGGGAAGACGGAATCCGTAGTCCACAAGGCTCTGTTTGCGACTGCGGTCGCCTGCGTTCATGGCGCGCACCTGCGGCAACGTCATGTGGCTTTCGTCCACAAACAACAAAAAGTCGCGCGGAAAATAGTCGAGAAGCGTAAACGGCGGTTGCCCCGTAACCCGCCCGTCGAAATACCGCGAATAGTTCTCGATGCCCGTGCAGTACCCCATTTCGCGCATCATTTCCATATCGTATTTCACGCGTTGCCCGATACGTTGCGCTTCGATCAATTTGCCCGTATCGGTAAAAAATTTGACCTGCTCTTCCATATCGCGGCCGATCTGCTCCAGCGCGCGTTGCATGGTGGCATTCTCTACGGCGTAGTGACTGGCGGGAAAAACGGCAACATGTTTGAGACGGTTGATGACCCGTCCCGAAACGATTTCAAACTCGCCGATACTCTCGATCTCGTCGCCGAAGAATTCCACGCGAACGCCGAGATCACTGCTGGAAGCGATGAAAATATCCACCGTATCGCCTTTCACACGGAAGTTGGTACGTTCGGCGGCGGTGTCGTTGCGCTTGTAGTTGATTTCCACCAAACGCCGTATCAACTCGTCACGCCCTATCCGATCACCGGGACGGAGCGAAACCGCCAATTTGTAATACTGTTCCGGCGCGCCCAAACCGTATATGCAGGAAACCGACGCCACGACGATGGTATCGCGCCGCTCGTACAACGAACACGTGGCGCTGTGTCGCAACTTATCGATCTCGTCGTTGATCTGCATATCTTTTTCGATATACGTATCGGTAGAAGCGATGTACGCTTCCGGTTGATAGTAGTCGTAATACGAAACGAAAAATTCCACACGGTTGTGCGGAAAAAACTCGCGGAACTCGTTGCAAAGCTGCGCCGCAAGAATCTTATTATGTGCCAGCACCAGTGCGGGTCTGCCCATGCGCGCAATCACATTCGCCATGGTAAACGTTTTGCCGCTGCCCGTTACGCCCAGCAACACCTGACTGCGAAGTCCGTCTTGCAAACCTTCGCACAGTTTTTCGATTGCTTCCGGCTGATCGCCGGTCGGTGCGTAGGGAGAACACAACTTATATTCCATACGCCCATAGTATACCACTCCCGCCGTTTTTTCGCAACTGATTACAATTCTTTTGCATGTACTTTGAGAAATTCTATGTCTTGTATCGCCTTGTCGCACCGCTCGACGGTAACGGCCTCCGTTCTCTTGCGCGGCCGCCAATCCTCGCAACCGTCATTTCGCTCCGCAATCTTTTCATGCAAAACACAGTAGTGCAGTTTTCTGCGCCACATCCAATACATATATCGGTCATACACCCATTGGCATGCGTCGCAATGATTACATTTCTTCGCTTTGTTCGGCTTCATTGCTTTGCTCCTCTATCACTTCGCGCAGTGCGGTGATCTCGCACAACAAATGATCCAGATACGCATGGGTGGAAAAAGGTATTTTCCTGCGCGGCTTTTTGGGTTTATATTCTTCGCACGCATCGTGCAGACCTACGATTTCTCGCTTTGCGCAGCACCGCCCCAGCTTGATTCTGTTGAACCGCTTGTCGCCCTTCACATAATACGCCGTAAAATGCGCGCATCGGTAACAGTGTTTGCCCGAATTCTCCATCCTTTGATCTCCTTATGGCTATATGCCATAAAATAATTATATAAGGCTTTTAGCCATATGTCAAGATAAATACCGCTAAAAGCCGTATAATATATTTATGAATCCATTCAAAGACCGCTTAAACGAAGCATTGTTGGAAAACAAATTATCTCAAAACGCATTTGCTAAAAAAATATTCATGTCGCAGAGCGTGGTAAACAATTATTGTACCGGCAAAAGAGAACCTTCTATTGACGTGTTGATTACCATTTGCAAAGAACTGAATGTCAGCGCCGATTATTTACTGGGATTATCCGAATAATCATTCTTTGTTTGAACTTTCCTTTTTGTCTGTTTATCGCTCTGATAATATAAATAAATGAAAAACTACGGCGAAGAAATTAAAAACCAAAGAATTAAAAGAAACAAAACACTGCAAGACATAGAAAAAGCCACGGGAATAAGCAACGCTAATTTAAGCCGATGGGAATGCGGCAAAGTTCTGCCCAATATAGATTTTTGCGTTATTCTGGCAGACTATTACGGCATAACGGTAGACGAACTGATAGGCCGAGAAAACCCAAACGCAAAGTAATACGCCGAAAAACCGAACTCTGCCATGCT
>CAMUPJ010000002.1 GCA_947090725.1 uncultured Clostridia bacterium | reverse complement strand
GACCTCTTGGTCCCGAACCAAGCGCGCTACCAAACTGCGCTACACCTCGGTATTTGGTATTGCTTTTCGGCAAAATTACAACCGTATTTCCGCCGAGTCAGCCTATATAGTATAGTCGTTCTTGCGCCGATTGTCAAGAGAATTTCCGCATTGTTTCAAATCACGCAAACGCAACATGGTACGGCGCGCGTACCTTTTCCATAGTGCGCAAACGTTCAAATAAAGTCCCTTTAAGAGAACACACACTCCGAAACATCAAAATTTCCAGACCGCACCATATGAGGAAGACAAACGCATATTCCCGTGACTGAAATTGCACGAATTGGATATACTTAGGGTGATCATCGGAAATTTTCGGCGAAAGCCGAAGCAAAGAGGATACAACAAGTATGTTTCGTACACCGCAACACATCGGCATTATTCCCGACGGCAACCGACGCTGGGCCGGGCAAAACGGATTGCAAAAAGAAGACGGCTATGCCTACGGACTGGAACCGGGACTTCGCCTACTGCGCGCCGCCAAAGCGCAAGGCATACGGGAACTTACGTATTACGGTTTTACGGTAGATAATTGCAAGCGTCCCCGTGCGCAAGTGCACGCATTTACCGCCGCTTGCACCGCCGCGGCCGACATGATCCGAAAAGAAAATGCGGAATTGTACGTATTGGGCAACACGCAATCGAATTGCTTCCCATCCGAACTGCTACCGTACACCGCGCCGCAACGATCCACGCAAAAAGGAAGCGACGCTATCCGCGTCAATCTGCTTGTGAACTACGGTTGGGAGTGGGACATGAAAAACGACTGGGCGTCGCGCAACATTCCCCGCATCGATATGGTAATCCGCTGGGGCGGCATGTGCCGACTGTCGGGATTTCTTCCTTTGCAAACGGTCTATTCCGACTTTTATATCGTCAAAGACCTGTGGCCGGACTTTTGCGAAGCGCATTTGGATGCAGCGCTCCGTTGGTACCGCACCCAAGACGTTACTCTCGGCGGCTGACGATACGGTGTAACGAAACGTAAACAGGTAACCCTTGACAAATCTCCGTTTTGTGATATACTGTCAAAAATTTTCACGAAAGGAGTAAACAATGGAAACAGAAAACAACCCCGCATTCACAGAGCTTAAGGTCACCTACTCGTCCGGCGCCACAAAGTATATTGCCGGCGAATCCTTCCGGTTCGAGTATATCACCGTAAAGGGCATTGACACCGACGGACAAGAACACCTCCTCTCGCCGGAAGAGTACGACTATTATCCGCAAGGAGCATTGTGTGCATCTACAACAGCCGTAACCATCATGTACCGCGGATTGACGGCCAACATCGATATTGAAGTGCAAGGCGACCCGCATACCAAAGGCGTATACCTACAAAGCATAGAACATCCCTTTGTGAAAGTCACGGCAATCAACGGTAAACCGCCCGAATACGACGGCGAGCCGCTGGAAGTCGCAACCCCCGGTTCGTTCGATTTGCATGTAGATATTTTCGGATATCTGGAATCGATCGGCAAAACGATAGAAGAGCTCGATACATGTATTTTGACGATCCCCGGAAAAGTCCGTTCGCTCAACGATGATGTGCACTGTGCCGTATATTCTTCCACAGACTCCGAAAAATTTATTTGCGATGCAATCAACGGCGGCAACGCATACCATTTTCTACTCAAACGCATCTACGAAGAAACGGGAAATTGTGACTTTCGCGTATTTATAGACAACCCGTTCGTGAATTGTAAAAATGCCGTTGCTTCGTACGAAGACGATTATCCGCATGAAATTTTTTCCGTGGCACGCAGTTTCTTTTCTTTGGATATGAGCATCGGCGGAGAAAAGCTTACCATAGAACATGCGCCGAACAAATGCAAGTACATAATAGGCGAGTCGTTTGACCGAACCGGTTTAGCGGTATGCCTGCATTATCCGAACGGCGAGTCGGTTCTTGTCAACGACTTCACCGTACATAACGAAACGCAGCCTTTTTCGGAATATTCCACGCACGTCACCGTTCGGTACGGAAACTTAACCGTAGAATGCCCTATCGAAATCGAGGGGCAGTATGTTCCCTGCACGCACAAAACGCTTCGGCGCGACCGCCGCAACGACGGCACTTGGACCGAGTGGCAGGATAATACGAGTCCCACCCATATCGGTGTGTCCAAAAACGACGCGCAAGAAACCAAATCGATCATCACTCTCGATCGGCGATACGTCGCCCTCGGCGGCAGAAAACGTACGGGATTGCAGGTCCGATTGCAAAACGTTTCCGATACGCGTCCTCGCTACATTAAAATCAACGGAATCCGGCAAACCCTGTCGCAGGATGCCTACAACTACTTGTACTTAGGTGAAGTTTCCGCCGAAAACACGTTTGCAAACGAGCCGGACATTTTGGAAGTGACGCTCGAATACGACGACGGCGCGGCGGAATTCGGCTTCTTTAACCCCGCACCGGTATACTTCTGCGAAGCGCTCGATCCTGCGTCCCAAGCCGAAGAAAGGGAATTTGCGCTTGCCGACGACGTGCAATTGTCGGTAGACCTGCTACGCGGAACCGAAACGGTCACCATCACGCCCTTCACCGCAAACGATAACCTGCTCGGCGCAACGGTTTCGCTTGCTTATAATCGTACGGACCACCGCCTGTACGGGCCGAACTTCCGATTCGCAGTCGGCGAACGCCTGGAAATCAGCACCGAAGACCACGGCGGGCCTATCCCCACGCCGGTGTACACCCAACCGAGCGGCGCACAATATGCCTTCGGCGTACTGTATTACAAATGGGACAACAACGGCAACAAAATGTATCTGGCCGACGCAAACGAGCGGCAAAATATCGTACGGAACGAAAACGGAGATCTGTCGCTCTATACAGAGGCGATTTTTGCCGAATATATGAATGTACAGGGATGCGTATACTGCCCCGAAATGCCTGCCGCCATCACCGACAATGCGGACAGCCGGGAAATCCTCCAATCCATCGACGAATACGAACGCCCCGTACAATGGCTCAAATGCGGCAATCTTTACAAGGGCTTCGACAAAACAGGCAAACTGGCGATCTGTATCGACGCTTTTTCGCACTATGTGAAATACACCTACCAAGGGGACGAAGTGAAGTCCTTAAGCGACGGCAAAAACCGCATCGACTTTTACTATCGTACGGTTGACGGCTTACCGCAACCTTCTTCCATCGTTGGTTCGTACGGGAAACGGGCAGAATTCACCTATACCGAGTCCCGTCTGACGGCCATACGGTATTACGACGCCAAAACGGGCGGCAACAACACCAAAACCGTTACCGTAGACTATAGGATGCTGTCCGACGGCGCAATCCCCACCTACGCCGTGTCCGGAGTGACTTGTTCGGATAATACGCGTAGCGCAATCGAATACGAAGAACTTACCCCTTACGATCACCGCCTGCATCGCATTACGCACTATGCCGCCGCCCCCGGATTGCCGGAGACGGAAGAGAAATGCGCGGAATTCACCATGCATTATTCCGTTTCCGACCACTCCGTCGAAATCGAAAACGAAGACGGCGACAGAGAACGTTACGACTTTGACGAACACGGCGCTCTGATCGGGTATTTCCGTATCGCGTGCGGCTATGTGGCCGATGCGGAATTGTATGAATACGAACCGTTCCAATATCGGAAAACGCATAAAGCGCTGCCGATCCATTGTAATCGGTATCTTTATCCCGACTTCCGCATAAAATGCAACGGCAGCTACCATACCGTTACCACGCGGATAAACGCGCAAAATATGCCCACAAGCGTAACGGAATCGTACCCTCTTACCGAAAACGTCAACAAAACCACGTCGGTATCATATGTGTACGACGAAAACCAAAACGTCACCGAAGAACGTTATGACGAAATCTTTTCGGGCAGTTCTTCGAGCCAAATCTCTTTTACCCGCTCTACCGTGCATACGTTCGACCCCGTCACGCAACTGCCGACCGAGTCGATCACGCGCACATACCACCGCTATTTGCAAAATTTCACCGTAGTGGAAGAGCAAGAATACGCAGACGTAATAAAATACACGTACACCACCCAAACGGCCGCCGACGGAAGCAAAACACACGTGTGCAACACGCGCACATACCGCGTGCCGGCCACAGAAGGATACCCGTATCCGAACGAAGATACAAACGAATACCGCACATCGCAGTCGTACAATAATAATCGGCAACCGATATCCGAAACGGACGAAACCGGAGAAGTCGTAAAATACACCTACTATCCCGACGCCCCGCTTCTTCAAAGCGTTCGTTCTCCCCAATCGAAAACGCTTGAATACACCTATGATTCCCAAGACCGAATGGTAAAATTGCGCGGCGTATGCGACGCCGACCTCAATCGCGTTGTAAACCGAACCGCCTACACCGACGGAGAAGTCACACAATTGACGCCGCCCGACAACAAACCCATCGACTTTGTATACGACGCCCGTCGCCGTCTGACGCGGGTGGATCGGAACGGCACGCCGTACGAATCGTACGCTTATGCGAAAAACGCGAAAAAAACGAAATTCACCGTAACGCGCACCAACGCCAACGGCGAAACGTTCCGATCGGTGCAAGACCGTCAAACCCACACCGAAGAACTGTACTGCGGCGATACGCTTCTTCTGCAAACCGTTTATACGCCCGCGGGCTATCCCGCCCGCACCGAAGACTGCTTGGCGCAAACCGTCGCGGAAATGCGCTACGATCCGCAAGGCAATTTGCAGGAATATGCAACCCGTAAACAAGAAGCCTGCGTGCATCGGGAGTTTTACACATACGATAATCGCGGAAGGATCGCTTCCGCGAGATATGACGGCGACGACAACCGATGCGTCTGCTATCAATACGCCGAAAAGCGTGCCGACGATCTACTCACGACACAATATACCTCCCAAGACGTTATCCGTTATGCATACGACCTCGAAGGAAAATATACGGGCAAAAGCGTTCTGCCCCGCGCCTCCACCGTGATCGAACAAGAGGAAATCGGCTACCGCTCGGTAGGCTCCCGCCCCACGCATATGCCCGAAACGCTCACGCTCGGCACCCAAGCCAACCGCCAAACATTTGCCTACTCCTACGACAAAGACGGCAATATCGTCGAAATCAAGAAGAACGGCGCGGCCGCCGTCACCTATTGCTACGATGCGCTCAATCGCCTGACGGAAGAGAAGAACGTTTTGCTCGGCGCCGTAATGCATTATTCCTACAACGACAACGGCGACATCGCCGCTTTCGACGCCCATGCCCTCGACGCCAGCGATACGCTTCTCGCCTATGGCAATTATTCGTATGATTCCGTCGGTTGCCTGCAATCGTTCGGCAACGAAACCTTTGCATACGACGCGGTGGGAAATCCCACCACCTATCGCGGCCAAACGGCCGAGTGGACGCGGGGCCGAAGCCTTATCCGCCTGGGGAACACGACCTTTACCTACGACGCAAGCGGCAAACGCCTTAGTAAGAATACGACTCAATACGTTTATGACAGCCAAGGCACGCTTCTGTGCCAAAGCGACGGTCTCTCGTTCCACTACGACGCCATGGGCCTCGTCCGCCTTTCCGACAACGGCACAGACTACTATTACCGCAAAGATCTGCAAGGCAACATAGTCGCTCTGCTGGACAATAGCGGCAATATTGTGGTAGAATATGTATACGACGCGTGGGGCAACCACAAAGCACTCGGCGCCGACGGCGCGGAAATTACCGATCCCGCGCATATCGGCAACCGCAATCCCTTCCGTTATTGCAGCTATTACTACGACGTAGAGACGGGACTGTACTACCTTTCTTCCCGCTATTACGACCCCGAACTCCGCTGCTTCATAAACGCCGACAGTATTGCCTATGCCGATCCCGAAACCATCGGCGGCCTCAACCTCTATGCCTACTGTCTGAATAACCCCGTAATGTATACCGATCCCACGGGCACCAAAGCATGGCGGAAACTCAAACGGTTCTTCATCAAAGCGGGCAAAGTCGTCGGAGGCGGAATCATGGCAATAATCGGCGCTAATACACTGGTTCACTTACTCCCTTTCGCTTTGGCATTCAATGACGGCTTTTTAACGCAATGTGCATTCTCCATTATGATGTACGGCGGGTACATGGCGGCGTCTGCTTTCGACAGCCAGATCAACGCCGATATGGGGGCAATCCATTGGAATCCCTTCAATCGCAATACGGATCCTGTATTAGAGTCCGGCAAAGTATCCTTCTACAAAGGCATTCCCGTTATCCGAACAAATTTGGAGAATTCTTCCGGTACGTTTTACGCAATATTCTTGGAACACCACACCGACACAAATACACTTCGACATGAATGGGGACACACCATACAGCAAGGTATTACCGGTCCGGTTCGCTTCGGCCTCACCATTGCCATATGCTCGCCCTTAACACTGGGGAATGATAAATGGCCCGAAGAAACCAACTATGAAGATAAACCGTGGGAACTTACCGCAGATATTTTCGGCGGAGCGGACAGAGAGCATAGCACCAAAGATACCGCAACCGCCTGGTTGTATCTCGCGCTCGCCGCGACCCCGCTCAGTCTGCTCAGCTATTTAGTCTTGTTATAAAAGGAGAATACATCATGGTAAAAAAATTAAGCCTGTGTTTTTTATTCTGTATCGTATGTTTTTCTCTTTGCGCCTGCGATCCAAGCAACTATTACCATGATTACGACACGCTGAAAGAGTCCGTAGTGCAGGTGGAACTCATCAATTATGATAATCCCGATGCAAAGGAATATAATGATTGGTTCCAAAAAATTAAATACCCTCTTTTTGATTTCGATAAAGCGGAAGTCGTGGAAGTGCTTGCCGAGGAGAAGCTGGATGATTTCCTGAAAACACTTTCCGAACATCGAATTCTTACAACTTGGGTGCACATGGATTCTCCCAACGGATTGTGCTTAAGACTCATACACAATAACGATACTTTCGAAATCTTCAATACCAATCCACGCAAAAGTTTTTCCGCATACTACGATTCCGACGGCAATATGATAAAATTTGTCGGTACTGGTTTTGCCAAAGAGAAGCTTATCGAATTCTTCGACGCACTTTCCGAAGAAGAATAGCATTGCCGATTCAATCAACAAATGCTATCGCCGAGAATGACGCATTTAACGCACTATATCTGCTTGTTGTCGGAGTCCCTTTGGTAACGCAATTCTATCTTTGGGCCAAGTTCTTCGAATGGAAAAACGTCGGGATTGTCCCGTACATATTTTATTTCTGCGCTGTTGCTTTTACATTCGCACCTTTTGTCTTATTGATTGTATGGCTGAGCGGCAGAACGTTTCATTATCTGTAAAAACACAAATCCCTAGGAGTCACATGCGCAACGACGGAAACAACGGGAATACCGCAAAATCTTTCAGGCACAAATCCCTGCTGATTTATTCGGGAGTGTGTCTTGCCGCGACGCTGATTTTTTTGACGGTGCTCGGATGCGCCGTACATCTTCTCGATAACAGCATATTTATCGTTTTATGCCTGCTTATCATCGATGTCCCGTTGGTAACGCATTGCTTTTTGTGGGGCAAGTTCTTCGAATGGAAGCGGATCAAAGGTCTCCCGATTCTGTTTTATATTCTCACTGCGGCATGTGCAACTCTTCCCGTTGTCGTTGCCCTCATTCCCATCATTCTGTCGATATAACACGAAACCGCCCATTCATAACAGAATGGGCGGTTGTTTTACAATGAAATCCTCCGTTTTTTTGCGATTACAGCAAGTTTTTGCGCAATTCTTCGGGCATGCCCGCGTAGAGTGCGGCGGGCGGAACGTCAAAAACCGTGATGCAACCGCGACGGCCCTCCGCAAACATGCGATGCACCGCACGCGCATAAGCGAGCAGTACACTTGAAGTAAAATGCGGATTGCTGTCCAACTTTATATTCAACTCCAACAAACTTTTGTGTGCAGACGTATGATTTCCGCTACGCAACACAAAGCCTCCGTGCGGCATTGCACGGTGATCGCGTTCGAACTCTTCTTCCGAAATAAAGTGCACCACCGTGTCGTATTCGGCGAAATAATTGGGCATATTTTTGATTTCGGCCTCGATTTTTTTGCAATCGGCGCCTTTTTCCGCCACCACGTAACATTCGCGCAGGTGCTTTTCCCGTGTGGTAAGCGCCGGCCGCTCGCCGCTACGTACGCGCGCAATCGCATCTTCGCGGGGCACGGTATATTGCACACCACGCTTGACGCCCGCCACGCGGCGTATTGCGTCGCTATGCCCTTGGCTGACGCCTTTTCCCCAAAACGTGTAATCGGTTCCGTCCGGCAAAAAAGCATTGAAGTAAGTACGCGCCAAACTGAAGAGTCCGGGGTCCCACCCTGCCGAAATCAATCCGAGGTGTCCTGCCACCTTGGCCGCACTGTCCACCGCCGTGAAATGTGCGGGAATTCGTGCGTGCGTATCAAAACTATCCACCACGTTAAAAAGCTTTACCGCCGCCGGCGTCTGTTCGGGCAAATCGGTGGCCGAGCCGGAACACAGCAAAAGCACGTCGATTTTCCCCACCCAGTCGGGCATATCCGCAACGCTTGCCACCGGATACTTCGCCTCGATCGCATGCGGACGGCGCGAAAAAATCACTTTGAGTTGCACGTCGGGAAAATCATGCAAGTTGTCCGCTACCGCCTTGCCGAGATTGCCCCAACCGAAAATACCGATATTGGTCATGGTGTTACCTTCTTTGTTTTTTCTTTCAGTATACACCGCGAAACAAAATTTGTAAAATATTCGCAGGTATCTGTCATTCTTTTTCTCGGGCAATGCATAACAAAACGGGACACACGTGTGCGTCCCGCTGTCTTTTTATGTATTATATTCGTATTAGGCGTTTTCCGATTCTTTTTGCGGAAGCTTAAAAGAAACTTTATCCACCACAAGTTGTGTTTTGCATTGCTCGCAACGGCCGACCGTGGGGCAATCTTCGTGCATAAAACCTATATTTCCGTCGTCCAAAAGCGTAAGCGGCGCAGAACACTCGTCGCAATAATTGCGGCAAACATACGTTTTTTCTTTGGCGCCGTCGTGCCAATGCATCGAAAGATGGATTCCCTGCTTCACATGGTATGTTTTGGGGCAAAGGTACATGCCCTCAAAGGCCAGTACGCCGTCCGCTTTTACGTCCGACTCCCACTTTTGCGCACCTGCCGCAATGCTCTCCTGCGCTTTTTCGTTGAAATACGCCTCTTCCGTATCACTTTCTTCCAAGGCAAGCAACTTCGTGCTGTCTTCCCCCAACAAATCGTATCGGATATTGCAAAAACTCTCCACGGGATTGTTGCCGAATTCCAGCATTTCCAATTCATCTTTCAACCCCGAGATTTTGCTGTATGTTTCCAAAAGTTTCTCGTACTCTTTTTCGTTCTTGATATACGCCGCTACGTCGTGCCAAGTAGCAAATTTCGCATCCGCTCCCACACGGAAGCTAACCGTATTCCCGCATGCGGGACAGCGCAATGTCACAACCTTGATCATACCCTCTCTCCCCGTAAATATTTATCGATATTATTATACTCCTTTCGGCCGAAAAATGCAAGCAAACCGAACGGACTTTTGCCCAATGGAATCGTCACGCATTTTCTTCTCTTGACATTTTATGCTTTTCAGGCTATAATAGCGGTATAATAATCGCTTGTTCAGTATGGTATAATACTCTAATTATGTACCGCAGTTTTGCGGAGTTATAGTTCCCTAAATTCGTTCGGTATGGTATAATCGTGGCGGGTACAGAAATAGGAAGATTAATGTTATAGTTCCCTAAATTCGTTCGGTATGGTATAATTAGCCAACGTCATAGGAAGTGCCGGAGCCAGTTATAGTTCCCTAAATTCGTTCGGTATGGTATAATTACGGCCGCGAATTTCAAAAAGTCATGGGAGTTATAGTTCCCTAAATTCGTTCGGTATGGTATAATGACCCGCTGAGAACAAAGCGCAATTAATGGGTTATAGTTCCCTAAATTCGTTCGGTATGGTATAATTCAATATCTGTAACGGTATTTATTATAGACGTTATAGTTCCCTAAATTCGTTCGGTATGGTATAATTCTTGACAGGTTCATTGCTGAGGGGCATACGTTATAGTTCCCTAAATTCGTTCGGTATGGTATAATCCCGGTAATAACAGTAATAGAACTCAAAGTGTTATAGTTCCCTAAATTCGTTCGGTATGGTATAATCCGTTTGTTACTTTTTGTACTTCTCGAATTGTTATAGTTCCCTAAATTCGTTCGGTATGGTATAATCCTTCGGCCAACGTAGTGGGCGTGAGATCAGTTATAGTTCCCTAAATTCGTTCGGTATGGTATAATTTTCATTTTTGTTGGCGGTCTCGTCGGCCGGTTATAGTTCCCTAAATTCGTTCGGTATGGTATAATTAGGCGTTGCGGATGGAAAAGTGGAAGGAGGTTATAGTTCCCTAAATTCGTTCGGTATGGTATAATTAAAACTAAGCGCTGGTATTTTATTCAAGAGTTATAGTTCCCTAAATTCGTTCGGTATGGTATAATCTTGATCCTGTATGCCTTTTAATGCGTACCGTTATAGTTCCCTAAATTCGTTCGGTATGGTATAATAGGGTACTATGACAAAAAGAAAAAAGTCGTATATTTAGGGGTACGACTTTTTTCTTTTCTTTGCTTTTCCACAATATATGGGACAAATATTTTTTTCAAAATCTTCAAAAACACAGAATATCGCGATAAAATATTCCGAACTTTTTATTTTTTCAAAAAAACGACATCTGGTAATTGGTAACGCTTTTCTCTTGCTCTTTTTTCTTGCCGGATAAGATTTTTATTCCGGCATATTGTTTTTTCGTTACAATTAACGTTCGTATCGATCCACCGAGCGGCGCATTGGCCACAATACGCATTTCGTGTTTTTCGGCATCCTCCGAATTATTACACAATCTTCCATATACAGAAAACTGAATCATATAATATCCGTCATTAAGCAGAAAACGACGAAATTCCGTATAAATCTTACGTTGTGCTTTGGTAGCTACCGGCAAATCGAAAAACACAATCAGTCGCATAAATCTACTCATATTTATGGATTGTAAGCGGCAATAAGTACGGCGGAATGATTTCCGCCTCTTCCGCGTATAAACTATGCCCGAAACTCGACACCAACCGCTCGACCGCATTCACAACGCCGTGGCGTTCACCGCCCGAATTTACGTCGCAATTCATAAGATTGCAAATTTCTTTTTTGTACAAGCTTTCCGACGCATATTCTGGAGAATGCGCAAATGCAAACAGATCCACAATAGGACGGAGCGGTTCCATAAGATCGTCCGCCAAATTGAAAGGATTCAGTTCGTTGCAATGAAATATCCCCAGGCTCGGTTCGAATCCGTGCGTCGCAAGCGTACGCGCAACAAGTCCGCGCATTACCGCATATCCGTAATTCAGCGTAAAATTGATATGATTTTCTGCGGCACGGACAAAATCTTTCCCGAATAATGCTTTGAAATACACCGCCGCCGCTTCCGCCTCTCTGTTTTCGCTGTCTCCGCTGAGAACCCGTTTAGACAATGCAAACACTTTCTCGTACTCGGGTTTGCCGCACAACCGCAAGCATTCCGCTTGATTGACAATCTTCGCTTTCACTATCTTTTGCCAAAGTTGCTTTACAAGCGGCTTCGACGCATTGATTTGCGCCCGCACCGCCTTTAACTTACGGTAATGCGTGCTTGACGGCAACACCACGGTCGTAGGAAGATGCTTATCGTCACATACGTACAGCACACCACCCGCCGCCGCGATTTCGGAAATCGCACACGTGGTCAGTTGCGTATTCCTATTTTCTATCACCACGCTATTGATATCTTCCAACGGAAAACGCATTTGCTTTTCGCCCGATAGGACAAGTTGTCTGTTTTCCACCGAAATATGCGCGTCGGAAGCAACGAATACGTTGATAAATCCCATGTTTTCCCCTCTTTTCTGTTCCGTTCAATGATTTTTCATATGCGCGGGCGGGCGCTTTTCGCTTTTGACGGCATGCACTTCCCCCAACAAATCCGCTTCGTATTTTTCCATATTGTCAAGACTTTGTATGCCGATCCCTCTCGTCGTATATGAATTATCATGCAGCATGATTCCTATAGACGCCGTCGATCTGTCAAATCCTTTATAATACACCAAAACCTCATGCAATATCTTTTCGGGATTTTGCTCGTTCATCGGTTTGAATTTTATTCCCTTTTCGCTTTTTATCTTGACCAAATCGTTTTTGTACAGCGAAAACTTGTATTCGTATTCTTCAGTCATTTCCAACCAATCGTCTTCGCTTTTGCCATTCATTGCTGCCTTATTAGGCAATACGCCACGATAAATATCTCCCACATACACGGGGACTCCGTACCATTTTTTGCGCCTTCCGTCGTCTCGACAAAAGATATCCACGCGCACCATACCGTCGTTGTTGGTTCTGCCGCGATCGAGCTTGATGGGCGCGGTGCACCTCTGATCGATCCACACTTTTTTGACGATCTGATCGATCCACACTTTTTTGACGATCGGCCCATCGCTTCCGTCCGCCTTGGGTTTTCGGAAAGGCACATCGCTTTTTGCGAAAGCCTTTTCTCCGCTTCCGCCGAATTGTGCAAGTCGCTGTTTAAGCGCATTATATAGTAGCGGATCGCTTTGCTTTGCTTTTTCGTTGTATCCCGCTATTTCGTCGTTTTCGTCGAGCTTTAACTTAGACAGTTCCGTTTTACACGAAACGGTTTTGTTTTCTTCGTCGTACGCATAAACCGTTTCTTTATGAATGGCCCCCTTTGCTTTACGCTCGGGAGCGCGGCTTACAAAAACTTCCCGCACACAACCGATCGCATTGCTGTCGTAGCCGTATGCAAAATAATCTTTCTCGTATTGCCCCGGATCTTTGCCGAGTCTTTTCTCCAATTCGTCTCGGAACTTTTCATGCGGCATGGGCAACTTTTCTGCCTGCATTTTTACAAATTCGGCACGCAAGACCGCCTCGCCCGTGTCGCAATCCACTATGTAATCGCCGCAAGACGCGTACTGCACCTCGCCGCGTTGCACATAACGCGTTATCTTTTGCACAAATCCACTACTCACGCAAGCAATTACCGCAGCGTCTACGGCATGATGCAGATCACCGTCTTCACGTACTTTTTGTATTCCCCAGCGCTTACGCACATACGAAGTAATCGCACCGTTCACTGCTTTTACCCGCTCTCTTCCCATTTCGCAATCGGCAAAAAGCAGTTTGTGCTTCAGTTGATTGTATACGAATCTCGAAATGTATTTGGTGTCGTTTAACGTTCTATCCTTCCACGCTTTTCCGTCTTCGTGCGTAAACCTCTCACGCAATAACATTTCTCTCTTTTTTCCGTCGCGAATCTGTCCGTTGATCCGCGCACAAAAAGCTTCCCATTCCGCCCCATCCCCTAAATATTCTTTGGGCGTCTTATTCCCTTTTTTCTGATTTTCCTCGCTCAATACAAGCACTTTGTTATACCGTGCATCGCAAAAACTTCGACTGTACGGTACAATATGATCGATTTGCGCGTATCCTACTTCCGTCATGACGCGCTGCAAATCAAGCGGTTTGTCGCTGTAAATACATTTGCCGCCTTGCTCCTCGTACAACCGATATTTGACTAAATCCTGTCCCGTAGGAACGGGAATGCCGAATTTTTCACGGATTTCCGTCATCTTGCTCTCGTTAGCACGAAACCGCTCTTTATTTTCCTTTTCGATTGCCTTGCGGTCTTCCCATGACTTGGCGAGTTCGCGCGCAAGTTCTATATTTACTGCTACGGGACTTCCGTATTTTCGTATTATCGCATTCAACACTTTCACCGTCTGCGAAACCGCGCGGCGAACGGCCGGAGAAGTAATATCTTCGAATTCTTCACGAAAAAGCGGGTCGTTACTATCAAACAACACCGATTTCCCCGTTTCTCCGTACGGATTGGCATGGTCATAGCCCGCCTTTTTCATAGCGTCACTGTATATGTAGCCCTGTTCGAGAAAAGGTATGACTTTTTTTGCCGCCTTGACGCTCATGTGCCCGAATCCTTTGAAGTTGAGCGCCATAAGTTTGCTTTTTTCCGCATCTCCCGGCACTGCATTTTCCATCGCGTTCAGTGCTTCCGCGATTTTGCTTTCGCTTTTGTTGCATGTAAGAATTTCGCCCAAGGCGTCGAGCAACTCCGTATTGTCACGTTGCGCCTCCGGCAAACACTTTCGAATCTGCGCCGTGCTCGGCATTCCGCAAAACCGTGTTTTCTTTTCGGTGGCTGCATATATTTCTTCGCAGGTGGCCATTTCCGCAGTTTCGGCACAGTCCGCCGTCGTTTCCGTTACGGCAAACATATTCAATTGTTCGGATTTCGGCATTTTGCGCGGACGCGATAATTTTTGCGTTTTGCCCGTAGCGTCTGCATACTTCAAGCCGCCGAAGTATGCATCCGACGGAAGCGAAAGCCACTTTCGAACCTGCACATAGCTGACTTTTTCTTGATACAAACATTTTTCACGGAGAATTTTCTTTTCGTCGCCGGACAATTCACGCTCGTAACCGCCGCAGACAATCCGCAAATGATTGATGGACTGTAGCATTCGGAAATATTCGAACGTATACGATGCTTTGGGCGCACGTTTTTCGGACGGCTCGAAGCTGCAATCCCCCACTTTGAACACAGCCGAGTATCTCGACCCTTTCCCCGGGCCCTCGTCGAAATCCCGTTGCGCCGTAAAGATCGTCAAAAACTTTTGTTCCGTATCTTCGTCGGCGATTGCATTCCCGAAACGACGCTGTGCGGCAAACAGTAACCGTACTTCTTTTTCGAGGTCTTCACGCAAAATGCATTTGTCGTAATCATTGTGATTGCGTACCGTATAGATGCGTCTGCCGTCAATCTCGACGGAAAATTTCGGGTCGCGGACAATCATTTCGCCCACGGTACGATATCCGTTCCGTTCCATCAACGCGGCATTGGCCGAAATTGATGCTTTTACTTTGCCCTCCTCGTCGTCTTTGCCTTTTTCTCGATTCCCGTTGGATTTATAGCCGCGTCGCTTTAAGATCAGTAGCAGAACCCGTGCAAATTCTTGTTCCGATATGCGCTCGTCCAATGCACGCACACGCAATTCGTACACGTCGGGAATTTTTCGGCCTTTATCATCGTCGGGATGCACGCATGCCGTTCCAAGCAATGCACGCGCTCGTTCCAATCTGTGATTACGCCTGCGCAATCTCCGCCGCGACGAGCGTTTTTCTCGGCGCGGCGCGGCAAGACTGCTCCCGTCTTGCGGATTTTCGGGAATATCGAACGTGCGCACCCCCAAATCCAAAATGTGCCGCGCATTGCCCTCGCTGTCGCATGCCATGCAGGCCCATCCGACCGAAGCAATGCCTATATCGAATCCTATGCGGTAATAGTCGCAAAACTTGTTTTCTGCCGGATTTGCACTCTCGTCCATTGTCATTTGTTCGTTTCCCATACATTTCCTCCGCCGTACGCCTATGATATAAAGATGTCCCGAAGTTCGTTCGGGACAGTGCTTTACGGGATAAACCCTTATTACAGTAACCTAAAACCGTTCGGTATGGTATAATAGGTTGTATATATTGTAACATGCGTAACAAATTTTGTCAATACCCAATTTTAATTTTTTTCACAAGTGTTCGCTTTCGGTTACAGGTATCAAAAAGTTAATTGCTTTCGGCCGCTTCTTTATTCGCTTCCGTTCTGCGTAATTTTTCCACGCAGACTTCGGGGGGATTGCACATGCGCGGCACCCAGCTGGATTTGCCCAAACCGCGACTGATAACCATATATTTTCCGTTTTTTTCAAACTTTCCGTCGCTGTACTTGGGAAAAAGCCCTTGGTTGGGCGCATAGAAAGCCCCGATCAACGGCAAACGCACGTGTCCGCCGTGCGTATGTCCGCAAAGGCTGAGATCCGCTCCCGCCTCCGAATAGCGCTCGAAAAGTTCGGGACGGTGGCTGAGCAGCACCGTATACGGAATGCCCTGCTCCGCAATCATCGCGCATTGACGGTTCAGTTCGGTAATGAAGTCGGTTTTGCCCTTCTCGAAAAACGTGGGATCGTTCATGCCGAGAATGGCAATACTGTCCTCTCCCCGCACGATTTGCGCAAACTCGTTTGCCAAAACGCGCACACCGATATCGCGCAGATAATGGGCAAAAGCAGGATAACCGCGCAAAACCTTCTCATGGTTTCCCGGCACGTAGTATACGGGCGCAATCTGCACGGCGCCCATAGCGAACTTTTCCGCCGCGGCCGACTGATTTTCTTTGTGAATCATATCGCCGGTAATCACTATAACGTCCGGACAAGTGGCCGCAACCCGCGACACAAGCTCGTTGCCGAAATCCCGATTGTGCAAATCGGTCACATGCGCTATCGTAAAGCCGTCGAATGCACCCGGCACGCGCGGCGAATCGATTGTATATTCCGTAATGTTCATCTTCATAGTATACGCTCCTTCGGCAATTTCCATGCCTTGGCCCGCAACGGAAAAAACCGAGAACTTCTTCTTCTCTACCAGTATACCAAAACCCCGCATGCAATGCAATCGAATATTTTTCTTTTCGTGCACACAAACTAAACAAAAAAGAAGGAGCTACGATTGCATGCAACAATACGTTATATTGGTAATAGGCGCCAGTAGCGGCATAGGGCTTGCTACCGCACAAAAACTCGTCGATGCAGGACACGTCGTGTACTGCGGCGCCAGAACCCCTTGTCCCGACGAACGGATCACGTCGCTTACGATAGACGTTACCAAACCGGAAACGATTTGCGACGGCATCGAAAAAATCCTCGATCAAACGGGTCGAATCGATCAATTGGTATATTGTGCGGGATTCTCCATGGCGGCGCCGGTAGAATTTGCCTCCGAAAAAGACTACCGCTATCTGTACGAAGTCAACTTTTTCGGGGCGCTGAGCGCCGTTCGCGCCGTCGTACCGCACATGCGCCTCCAAAGATACGGAAAAATCGTATTCATCGGCTCGATGGGCGGCGTTTTGCCGATTGCCTACGACGCCTTCTACTCTTCCAGCAAAGCCGCTTTGATCATGCTGGGAAAAGAATTGAATATGGAGCTACAACCGCACGGAATTCTTGTGACAACCGTTTTGCCGGGCGGAACCGCAACCCGTTTCACCTTCAAGCGGAAAGTATATCCGGCCGACGCAGTGGGCGTATATGCGTCCGATCTCGACAAATCGGTAGGAACGCTTGCGGGAATAGAACAAGGCGGCATGGAGGCAACCCAGGTAGCCGATACGGTCATCAAAGCGTTAAACGATCCCAATCCCCCTGCGGTTATTGCATCGGGAGTGAAAAACAAAACATATTACCTCACCCAAAAACTTTTACCCGAAAAACTCACGCAATATTTTGTGAGTAATACGTACAACCTGCACTGAAAAATCTTCCCGAAACGCCGCAAAATCGCGAAAATTTCCCGCCCGAAATTCTCCGCCCGCTTCGCGCCCACACAAAACCGAAAAAATCAAAAACGCCGCAAAATCGCTGTTTTCTTGTGATTTTGCGGCGTTTTTACCGAAAAATGCTCTGTTTTTTCCTATTTTTGCGCAGGCATGGAAATCCGACATGCCTCAATACCATTCGCTATATTTCGGAAAAACGTGTGGACGGCACCCCGCAAACAGGACACACGAAATCTTCGGGAAGCTCTTCTCCCTCGTACACGTAACCGCATACGGAACATTGAAATTTACGCTTTGCCTGCGGGCCTTTCGCCGATTCGGTTGCGGCAGGCACATAGGTGGGCGCATTCTTGGGACTCTTCCCCTTTATTACCGCATGATAGTACGCGTACGTCATGGGCGTACGGTTCCCGAACAATTCAGACTTTTGCACGGCGCCCAAGAAAATCGTGTGCGTCGGCGTCTCGGTCTGTCCGACCACCTCGCAGACAAAATATCCACAAGCATCCTCCACTACCGCAACATCTTCCACCGTGCGGGAATTTACTTGTGCAAACTTGTCCGTATCCCGTCCCGAGCGGAACCCGAACGTGCCGATAATGGCGGGATCGGAATCCTCCGCCAGCACCGATACGGCAAACTTGCCCGACTGCCGAATTACGGCATGGGTATGATTATCGTGATGCATGCTGACCGCTATAATTGCCGGCGACGAAGTAATCTGCATCACGCTGTTGGCAATACAGCCCGTAGGCTTATCTTTATCGCGCGCACTTACCACATATACCCCGTAAGAAATCTGTTGCAAAATATCGGTAACCATATCCGTCTCCTTATATTACATAGCAGGACCGGTGGTCGACGCCATGTACACCCGCGCGGCAAGTTCCTGATTCAGCGCATACAATCCCTTTGCGTCGCCGCCGAATAATTTCATTTTCCGCAGCAGATCTTCCGCATTCTTCTCTTCTTCGCCTTGCTCTTTAATGAACCAATCCAAAAACTGCATGGTTTTGAAATCTTTTATCGCGAACGCTTCACTGTAAATCGTATTGATAAGGCTTGTCACATATTGTTCGTGTGCATATCCCGCTTCCAACGGCGCCACCGTATTTGCAAACTTTTGATCGGGCTTCGCGATCGCATCGAACTTTACCGTAATACCGTTGTCGATGAGATATCGCCGCATCATCATGGCATGGTCCCGTTCTTCATGCGCCTGGATTTCATACCAATGCGCGAAACCGTCCAATCCGGCATCGGCATAATAGTTGGCAAAATCCAGATACAGATACGCCGAATAAAATTCCTTATTGACCTGCTCGTTGATCAGTTTCGCGATTTTTTCCTGTAACATTTTATGTATCTCCTTTTTTGAAGTGTAACTATAGTATAATACGCCACCGCACAAAAGGCAAAGAAAATAAGGAAATTCGAAAATTTATTTTTGTGTACGCTTTATCTCCCAAACAAAATCCAATCCGTAAAAATTGCGCAAAAATCATGGGGGAATTGGATAATTTTGCGCAATATTTGCGATACAAAATATTTTCTTCAATTTTTGATGCGCACAATTATATTCCGTCAAAATCCCCCCACCTATTTATCGCAAAATCAAATTCTTGCGTGAATTTTGTTATGAAATCAGCACTGCACTGTTGCACGGAATGGTTTCCTTGCCTGCAAATCATCGGCAGGCAGTAAAGTTACCGACACCGCACACCCGTCCGTCTTACCACGCAGACGCATAATTAAACCAAGTTGAATATACCTCTTTTGCGGCCATGGGAGTTCTATTGTCGGAAGAGAAAGACAAAAGCACGGCCGGGCACGTTGCCATTCATAACGCCAACCTTTGTAGAACCCCACGTCAGACCACGCTCTCTTACCCATATTCGCCGCAAATCATTTATTTGTATTGTTCCGCGCGCCCCGCCACAGCGCGCTTTACACGCAAAATTAGCGCACCGCACGCTCCGCAAACATAATCACCCACCGATCCACAGCGCCCGAAATAGGCACATTCTACGGGTTTATACAGCAACTTTCTCTTTTGATCGGCATATACACCAACAGTACGACTTTATATGAGAAACCGCCTCTCGAAACGACTATCTTTACCCAAAAGCGAATGCTGATTCTCTTTATAAGAAAATAACAATTCGCTTTTAATCTATTGACCGAAATCGGAAAATAGTGTATAATGGTAGCAAATACAAAACAAGGAGCATATTATGGCAATCAAAAAGGGCGGATTAGGCCGTGGACTGAGCGCTTTGTTATCCGGCGCCGAAGAAGAGTACGAAAACGCATTGGACGAAACGGCGACGGAAAAGAAGTCAGAATCCGACAGCTCTCCTACCGAAATCTCACTGAGCCTGATCGATCCCAATATCAACCAACCTCGCAAAAAGTTTGACGAAACCGCTATGGCCGAATTGGCAAACTCGATTCGTATTCACGGCGTTATATCGCCCATTATTTTGGTACCGAATGGCGAACGGTACATGATCATTGCCGGTGAACGGAGATTCCGCGCCGCAAAAAAGGCCGGACTCATGACCATTCCCGCCATTGTACGCAATTACACGCAACAGCAGGTCAAAGAAATCTCCCTTATCGAGAATTTGCAACGCGAAGATCTGAATCCGATTGAAACAGCGAATGCAATCAAACAACTCATGGAAGAGTACAAATACACGCAAGAAGAAGTTGCCGACCGCATCGGGAAAAGTCGCCCCGCCATTGCCAATACGCTTCGCCTTCTTACACTCAGCCAACCCGTCATTGATTTGGTTGCAGAAGGCCGCCTCAGCCCGGGTCACGCACGCTGCTTAGTCGTGGTGGAAAATGCAGAAGCACAATTGAAACTCGCACAAAACGGTATCGACAATAAAGTCTCGGTACGCGAGTTCGAAAAGATGGTAAAAGCATTCCTTACTCCCAAAACAGAAAAACCCAAGCAAGAGCAAAGCATCGAGCTGAAAGATTTGATTGCCCGCATGCAACGCACCTTCTCCACAAAAGTATCCGCTTTGGGCAATGATCGTCGCGGACGCATTTATATAGATTATTACAACCGCGACGATTTGGATCGCATCGTAGAATTGATTGAAGTATTGGAAAGAAACAAAAAGGATTAAAATTCAATAGCACGCACTACAACCATAAAATGTTCCACGTTACACAACGCGGAACATTTTTTATTATACGCAAGCAGAGTATTCCTTTTTATATTTTTCGTTTACCAAATTCCTTTTTAATAGTGGTATTTCCCTGGCACTAAGTCCGCCAAATGGATACGTACGGACCGCTGTTTACCCGTAGGGAAATACAACCAAAACCTATCCCAAACTGCATTTTCGCATATTTTATTCTATTTTTTGTGCCATTTTATACATGCGCATGCCAAAATAAAGCGATTTTGCCGCATTGGAAATCTTTCCATTTGTTTCACGTTAAACATGTGAAACATTATCAAATTCCGTGAAACATTTTTATGCCCATAGAATTGCATGTTTTCTCCACGTATAATAAACAAAATTAAATCCCGAAAACCCGATTGGTTTGATATGCAACGATCGACCCCTTGTCCGCAAAAGCGCCCTTCATCGCACAATGCCGTAGGGGATTTGCAAAACAGTGGGGTAGTTCCGTTCGGCGAACTTTCCATACCATTCCGCTATTATCCCAAAATGTAATAGTTGCAAAAACAAATTCATTGGACACGCTCTGCCTATACAATAAGCAAATGAAATATGCACTATCTATACCCATTTCGCTAACCCCCCACATCCGATATTTACAAGCCAGCATTCCGATTTTCAAAACAGCGAAATAGACATATGAGAAATCCCCCTCGCACCCAAATTACACAAAGAAATCTGCTCCGCTAAGACGCACTCCCAATATTCATGTTTCACATTAAACATATACCCGCTCATAAACACTACGATTATCCTCAACATTGCACCTAACCGACATAACATAAGCAACTTATTCGTCTTATCAAATGTTTCTACACAATTCCTCTTATCTTTTGCAGATCAATGACCATTCTTGCCACTCTAATCATAACAACAATACTTCTCGATATTGTTTGCCTTCTGCGAAAACATAAATATAAATCCCAGCCCCACAAAAAACGGTTCAACGTGAAACAAAATTTCGACAATTTTTTCAAACCTTACTGACTACGATGTAGCATCATATATGCAAAATGTTATTGTTTAATAACTAAATACTATTTATATGATATTCTCCCCGCAAACAAATACCAGCGCCCACGCATTAAGTTATTAAATCATACCTTACAACAAATTTTTATTTCGATTATCTATCGTCCCGTCGTCTTTCCGGTCACATTTTGCATTGCCCGACGCTCCAATTGATCACGCCGCCTCCGTCACCTTCACACAACCGACAAAAACCAAACACACCCTCCAAGAGGGGCTATTGCAGAAAGCACCCTCGAGAAAAGATCGGCACAAGCAAGGGCATTCGCAAAGAGGTTCCGATCCGCATCCCACAGGCCTGCCGTCCACACCGCAATTACACTTCAGACAAGAAACAACCCGAAACTCGGCGCACCGACCAACACGCAACCAGCACTAACCCCAAAGCGCGTTGCCTTCGAGCCATCCGCCCGTACCGAATGTCCCCGTGTCGCATGACTCTTGGATATGTATGAGTCGCCTTTCGCAACCGTATTGCACATATACTATTTCGGAAGTCGTAATCGCAAGAAGTATCGATATTCCGATAATACCCACGCAAACAAGCCACAGAGCCCATAGAAGGCTCGCGCAACTATAGAAGGGCTCACCACAACAATTCCTCACCGAACCGCCCCTCTTGCCCCACAACAGGCAATCCGGCGCTTCAGACGGTTTCCTCCGCCACCCAACACCCCCGCAAAGCCGTTCGGTCCCCACATAAAGCCGACATCCCACAAAGATGCGCGTCAGAAATGCAAAATCACGATATTAAATCATAACAAAATACAGTTTTTATAAATTTTTTTCGTGTTTTTTCCGCCCAAAAATCAAGGAATTGCAGGACAAAGCATATAAATTAGACTAGGGGACGCACACAACAAACAATTTGCATAACGCCTGTTTTTCATCGACCCCCCCATATCCCCTCGGCAAAACAGGCCACATGCACACAAAAACACAAAACACCCGCGCGACAACAAGTATAACAGTCTCTCTGCCACAAACCATTCCGTTCGTCATGTTTTCATAACAAAATAACACACTAGCAAGGGGAATTTACGTAATATCGCCCGTTTTCTTTCATTATTGGATTTTACACAACAAATAGCAGGACAAAAGACAATTTTATCCAATTAAACCATGAAAAAGGCATATTTTTGTGCGTAGCACATTTTTTTGCAGACTGATTTTACGCACTCTCCGACACAAAAAACGAACACTTGCCATAACGGCAACTTGTATAGCAACCCCCACTCAAAACAACTCTGTATTGGGCTACGTACTCCCGCGTTCGGGCAAATCCGTTGTGTTTCTATAACAAATCTCTGCCGCAACCAAAAAGAATACGCTTTTCTCCGGCAAACCGTATAGCCTTGGATGGTTTTGCGGAAATTCTCCGACTTTACGGCAATTTTATCCGATTCCTTATAAAAATTGCGCATTTTTTGCAGAACACTTCCCGCCGCCACGCTGCTTTTTTTGCAACTTGCACCCCGAAAATCACATCAACAGCATCGAAGATGCCATCCCGAAAAAACACCGTTTTATGGTGCCGGCTACACATCCGAAAACGTCGGATTTTTCTTCGCGTTACCCGATCGCAAAACACAAAATTTTCGCCCCATTCAACAAAAAATGACATAAATGCAGTGATTTTATGCAATCGAAGCTTTTAAGCAAGACGAACTTTTTTCGCCAATATTTGTTCCGATTCTGCGGAAATTCTTCCACACGCTCCGTTAAACAGAGTAGACACGAAATCATACAAATCACTGATTGCCGACTTTGCAATAACACCAATTTGAGAACATTAAAACATACAATACAGTTTTTACAAATAAAAATATTTGCACACTAAATATTACAAAAAGAGAATATTATTTCGACACTATATACGCACTTCAATACATGGCACAGTCGCTCTTTGCCACTGCCGCATTTCCATAATCCAAGTGAACCGATTGTCTTTCGCAAAAATCCCAATTTTGGAAATTTTAACGATTTTATGAAAAATTTTCACGCATTTTCCTATGGTTTTGCACATTTATGCCCGATTTTGCTATAAGCATTCGCCGCGGTATTTGCCGATAATCATTACCGCCGTTATGATATCATACAATTAAAGCGCGCACGATCCAAAATCCACGAGCGTACATAAGCTTATTGCAAAAAAATATTACAAATCATCAATTATTTTGCGGGCATACAATTTTTTAGATATGCTGATCCCCATCAGCTTTTCACAAGGGAAAATAAAGAATTCCCCGATTCGAATCCGACAAATCCGCAGTTTTTCGATACTTTTTCGTCTTGCCGAAAATTGCGGTGTTTTGCAGCGCTTCCGCCTCGCCGAGACGCCGATTTTTTACGACACGCCTTCCTTGCGCATTTCCGCAAATTTTGGCAAAACTCTTATTATCGGCATATTGCTGTTTTTCCGCGTATACGAGGCCTCTCATGGAACGGTAACAGTCCGATGGGTAACCTTATGGGAACAGTCTATTCCCGAAAATTTTGTCGGCGTGCGCCTTTCCTTCGGGAAACCCTTTTTGCCCTCTATAAAGCGGTTCTATACAAAAAATCAGGCCGATACAGCCTGATTTTGTCGTTTTATGTCGAAAACTCCACTTATACACCGATGTTATCCACTTATCCACAGGGTTATCCACAATCGTGTGCGTAATTCCGGTTATTTCTTCTTTTTCGGTTTCGGTTCGGGCAATTCCGCGTACATCGCGTGAAAAAGCGAGCAAAGGACTTCCGCATTGTCCACTTCGTCGACAAGAATCATTTCTTTCGTCGCCATAAATTTTCTCCTCTCCGTAAGTGCGCCGTTACCAACAAAAACGCTACTTCCGTACGCACTGTAATTATTCCACATTCCGCACGATTTGTCAATCTGCTGATTCGGTTCTTTGCGTATACGGATGCGCTTTCGGCAATATACTATGCTTTTTACAAAATCCCGCAGGGGAATCGTATGCGTACGGTTGTTTTTTGCGGGGGAAAGTGCTATAATGGGGAACACGGGCACAAACGAGCGAATACAGTGTACGGGACCCGTTGCAAAACGCGTAAGGAGGTAGAAAAGTGCTGATTCTGATTATCGTACTCATGATCGTCTTGATCGTGCTGTTTGCGCAATTCGGCAGTAATTACTACACCCAAGTGCGCGTTATCCGTCGTTTCTTCAAAAATAAGGGGACTACGCCCGACGCGTATCTCGAGCACAGCACGGTTTTGCGCGACGCCGCCTACGAAAGCGTGCTACCCAACGGAACTTACGATATATATACCGCAAACGATGCAACCGAGCTGCAACCGCTTGTCGTATGGGTACACGGCGGGGGATACGTGGGCGGCGATAAGTCGTGTGCGGAACCGTGGGCGCGTGTCCTTGCCACGGAATTGCACGTAGCCGTCGTGAGCATAAACTATTGTCTGGCGCCCGAACAACACTATCCCGGTCCGCTTCTGCAACTCGACGAGGCGATTCGGTATCTCGGCAAAAATGCGGAACGTCTCCGCCTCGATATGCAACGTATCTTTATAGCGGGGGACAGCGCCGGCGCGCAAATCACATCCCAATACGCCGCGCTCGTATCTAGCGAAGCCTTGCAAACATCCATGAGAATATATCCGTACGTGCAAAGAGAACAGTTGCGGGGAATCGTGCTCTGTTGCGGATTCTACAATATGGATACGGTGATGCATGCGCGCTTTCCCGCCATGAAAACCTTCCTTTGGGCCTACACCAACGAAAAGAAAATCAAACGCTTTGTCCGCAAGGACGAAATGAGCGCCGTGCGGCAGATCACGCGCTCGTATTGCGACGTTTTTCTCACCTGCGGAGACGCCGACCCGTTCCGCGGGCAGGCGACGGAGCTGACGCAAGCGCTGACCGCCGCCGATATCCCGCACGAAGCCTATCTTCCGAAAGTAGCGGGCAAAAAACTGGGACACGAATATCAGTTTCTCATCGGGACGACCGAAGCCGATACGGCGCTGCATAAGGCGGTGAATTTCATTGAAACGCGCCTGTAAAACTTTCTCCCTACGGGAAAATCCGAGTGTACGGCCGCTTTTTCGCACAAAGCGGCTTTCCCGCATTCCCGGATTGGATTTTCTGCGCGGCTTTTGTATTCTTCTCATGATTCTCGACCATGCATCTTTCGACGTAATGACGTTGCAATGGTGGAGTACCAATTTCTCCGAAGTAAACAATCCCTTCCTTACGCGCTTATCCGATTGGGTGTACTATACCTGGTGGGAAGGACAAGCCCGCATGGGAATCCGCCTGACGGTCGTCTGCATTTTTTTCGCCATCAGCGGCATTTGCTCCTCTTTTTCCCGTAACAATGCCCTGCGCGGCGTCAAGCTTGCCGTAGCGTCTGTTACGCTCAGCCTGTTCACCGTCGTGGCGGACAGTCTGTTCGATCTCGACATTTCCATCGTGTTCGGCGTACTGCATTGTTTTACCGTGGCAATACTGCTCTATGCGTTGCTGGAATTTCTGCTTGCCGACAAAGCAAAATACGCCTGTCTCGGTTTGGGCATACTGTTCTTTGTATGGGGCTTATTGCTCGACTTTTACAATCTGCAATACACGCAGCCCGTTGTACCGCCATACTCGTTGCGCGATATTCTTCGGGTTGCCGTAGGCGCCGCCTATACGGGCGCCGACTGTTTCGGCATTCTGCCGTATGCCGGTATCTTCTTGATCGGCGCGGCGGGCGGCAAACTCTTATATCCCGAGCGGCGCGCTTACTTGCCGTTTTTCGGCCACAAAGCATTCCGTCCCGTGCGGTTCGTCGGCCGCAACGCCATATGGTTTTACCTTCTGCACCAACCGGTCGTTATGCTGCTCATCGTGCTCTTGGGCGCGATTCTCGGTCTTCGTTTCTTCTGATACCCAATCCGTAAACATATGCAATCCGCAACGGCGGAATAAAAGGAATCTCCACTATGACACAAAACGAAAAATTTCGGTATATCGCCGAACATAAGCACTTCGAAAACGCCCGTACTTTGTACGATCCGGTGGCAAAAGCAGCGGAACTCTTTCCCGAAAACACCGCTTTGCGCTTTATGGGACGCAATATCCGATACGCAACGCTTGCCGCCCGCGTGACAACATACAAAAACGCCTTGCGCGCAATCGGTCTTACCGACGGCGAAGCCGTAACGACGGCGCTTCCCAACATTCCGGAAAGCGTGTATCTGCTGTATGCCGCGGCCGACGCCGGTCTGCGCATTTCTCCGTTGCACCCGCTTTCGTCCACCGAAGCCGTGCGTACCGCCATGCAAAAAACGGGGAGTCGCATTGTCTTTGTGCTGGGAAATGCGGCAAGCGCCGTAGCCGAAGCCTGTCCGTTTGCAACGGTTGTGGCCGTTTCTCCCGCCGCGTCTTTGCGGTTGGGCAAAATCGTGTATTCGCTTCGCTCTCCGCTCCCCAAAGCAACCGGCAATCTTTGCCGTCTGCGCGACTTTCTGCACGGCAAAATTACGCTCATGCCGCAAACCGTACCCTGTCCCGCGCAAGCGAATACCGCCGTTTTGTTGCAATCGGGCGGTACGACCGGAACGCCCAAAATCATCGGACTGTCGGCGGACGCCGTCAACCGCCTCGCCCGTCGGGGACTGGGGGTTTTGGGGCGCGAACACGTGACCGATTGCGGAATGCTGAGCGTTTTACCGATTTTTCACGGATTCGGATTGGCCATGGGGGTGCACGCCATGCTCTGCCACGGCGGGAAGAACGTCTTATTTCCCAAATTTCACCGTGCCTCGGCCGTCAAAGAAATCCTACGCGGCAACGTGCAGTTCGTCATCGGCGTACCGAGGTTGTACGAAGCGTTGCTTTCCCATCCGAAATTCCGCGGCAAGCCGCTCCGATCTTTGGTCGTTGCATTCGTGGGCGGCGACTTTGTCCCGCACACCTTGTTGCATGCGTTCGACCGCAGAGTGGCGGAAGCGGGCGGAACGTGCCGTCTGTTCGAAGGATACGGTCTGACCGAAACGGTAACCGTCTGTTCGGTGAATACGGAGATTTCGCATCAAGACAATACGGTGGGGCGTCCTCTCGACGAAATCGATATCGCCGCTTTCGATTTTTCCGGCGCCGCGCCCGTCCGACTGCCGACGGGAGAAAAGGGCGAACTCGGCGTGGCAAGCGACACGCTGATGGAAGAATACCTTTCCGACCCTGCGGCTACCGAAGCGGTGTTTTTTACGCATAACGGAATGCGCTACGTGCGCACGGGCGATTGCGGGTATCTCGACGCTCGGGGATTTGTGCATTTTCTTTCCCGCCTCAAGCGTATTATCAAAGTGCGCGGCATTCCGGTGTATCCGCTGGAAATCGAACAACTCGTTTCTTCGATAGAAGGGGTAACGGGCGTATGCGCCGTTGCCGTCGCAAACGGCGGGGAGGAAGCGCTCGTATTATTCGTGGAAAGCGCGGAGAAGACCCAGGGGGAAAAGATCGGTGCGTACATCCGCGAAAAATTATCCGAATTCGCCGTTCCGAAAGATATCGTCGTTCTGCCGCACTTGCCGCTCACCGACGTGAGCAAAATAGACGCAAAAAAGCTATTGGAAATTTACACGTCCCAAAACCGTTAAACTTTTCCCAAAGTAACGCAAAAGGAGTCAATCGTTCTCATCCATGTTGGAACTCAGACGTATCGTAAAAGATTACAATGCAGGCGACACCTGCGTGCATGCGCTCGACGAGGTAAACCTCACGTTTCGTCGCAGTGAATTCGTTTCCATCCTCGGCCCCAGCGGTTGCGGAAAAACCACGCTTCTCAATATCATCGGCGGGTTGGATCGATACACGCGCGGAGACCTGATCATCAACGGTCGCAGTACGCGGTCTTTCCGGGCTTACGATTGGGATGCCTACCGCAACAATTGCGTGGGCTTCGTCTTTCAGAATTACAATCTCATCCCGCATCTTTCGGTACTGGGAAACGTGGAACTGGCGCTGACCCTCAGCGGAAAAGGGAAAACGGAACGCCGCGCACAAGCCGTAGCCGCTCTGGAAAAGGTAGGGCTTGCCGAACATCTTTTCAAACGCCCCAACCAACTTTCGGGCGGGCAGATGCAACGCGTGGCGATCGCGCGTGCCATTGTCAACGATCCGGATATTCTGTTGGCCGATGAACCTACCGGCGCGCTGGACAGCAAAAACAGCGTTCAGATTGTGGACTTGCTCAAAGAAATCAGTCGCGACCGCCTGATCATCATGGTAACGCACAACGACGCGTTGGCCGAAAAATATTCCACCCGCATCATAAAACTTTTCGACGGAAAAATCGAAGACGATACCTCTCCGTACCGCCCGACGGAAGAGGAGCGCTTGGAAGAAATACGCTACGAGCGCGAACGCCGCGGCGAACCGTTTGTCCCCGAAGAGTATGCGCCCGACCGCTATCCCGATCCGGCGCAGCCGTTGACCGAATCGAAAAAAGCCGAGCGGAAAGAAAGGAAGCGGTCGGTCCGAAGGAAAAACATCGCAAACAAGACCGCCGCAAAACAATACAAACTCGAACAAAAAGCGCAACAACGACAGCAAAAACGGGAAATGCGGCGCACTTCCATGCGATTTACCACGGCATTGGGCCTTTCGGGGCGAAACCTTTCCACCAAAAAAGGCAGAACGGCGCTCATTTCTTTTGCCGGCAGTATCGGTATTATCGGAATCGCACTGGTACTCAGCATCGCCAACGGCTTTACCCAATACATCGACAAACTGCAAACCGACACGCTGGTCGGCTTTCCCATTACCGTTTCGCCGCGCACCGTGGACCTTTCCGGTGTGACGGGCACGGTGGGCGGCCATAAGGAAACCTACGAAAATTTTCCCGACGACGACCGCGTGCAAATTTATTCGCGTTCGCTTTCCGGACGGATTTACTTCAACGACATCAGCGACGAATACATCGCGTACGTACAGCGTATGCAAGAGAAAGGTTGGACCAATGCCGTCGATTTTGCCAATACCGTCAATATGAACGTCATTGCAAAAACTTCTTCGTCCGTTCCCGCATACACGCTTTTTTCCACATCGTCGTCGCAAGGCGGAATCAGCTCGACTTCCAATTGGACGGAATTGGTGGAAGAAGATAATTTCGTCACGTCGCAATACGACGTTTTGGCAGGCACTTACCCCAAAGAAGCGGACGAACTCGCGCTGATCGTAGATAAGCATAACCGCATCAGCGCCGCCACGATCGAAAGCTTGGGACTGTCGTTTGCCACCGATGCGGAGGGAAAAATCACCTTCGACGATATTTTGTCGACTTGCGCCTCCTTCAAAGTGATCGTCAACGACAATCTGTACACCGACGGAAATCCTTTTGTTTCTCCCGACGCCGATACCGTCCGATCGCTGTACGAAGATCAAAGCGCCGACGGCCGAAAAAATATCTCTCTGCATCTTACGGGAATCCTGCGCATCAAAGAAGGGACGCCGCTGGAGTTGTACGGCACAGGCATCGTACACACCAAAGCACTCACGAAAGCCGTAATCGCCGCCAACAAAAACTCGGCGATTATCACGCGGCAACAAGAAGAAATCGCCGTTCCGTACGGCGAAGGCAAAGATTTGACTTCCAATCGCGAATTCTATCAGGCGGCGGGATTGGATTCCTCGCAAGTAGCTCTGTGGAAACATACGGTAGAAGAAATCCGCACGTTTCTGACGGAAAAAGCGGATTTTTCGCCAGAACAGGCCGACGCGCTTTTGCAACAAATCGTAGAAGATCCCACCCTCGACTTCATCGAGGGAGATACCGACGAAATCCGCGCTTTCAAGTCGGCCATGTCGGAAGCGGCGCAAATCATCAGCATCGTTTCCAAAATGATCACAACGGCGCAAAACGCTTCGCTCGAAGCGCTCGGCGCCGCCGAACGACCCACCGCAATCTATATTTACCCCAAAGATTTCGACGCTAAGAAAAAAATCAATACGTATCTCGACGCTTACAACGATGCGCACCCCAACGCCAAAGTAATGTATCTCGACGCCTCCGCAATCTTGGCCGACACCATGGGAAATATGGTGGATATCGTTTCGTATATTCTCATTGCGTTTTCGGCCGTAAGCCTCGTAGTGTCCGGCATTATGATCGCCATTATCACCTACGTATCGGTGATAGAGCGCACAAAAGAGATCGGCGTCTTGCGCAGTATCGGCGCCCGGAAAAAAGATATTTCCCGTGTGTTCAACGCCGAAACGGTACTCATCGGACTGATCGCGGGTTTAATCGGCATCCTTTTGGCCGCGCTTCTCAATTTTCCTATCAACGCGATACTCAAAGCCGTGATTGCGGCCAACGGCGGCGCCAATCTCGGAATCGGAAACCTGGCCGTACTCAATCCGTTGCACGCCCTGGTTCTCATCGCCGTCAGTGTGGTGCTCACGCTTCTCAGCGGATTCATCCCCTCGCAAATCGCCGCGAAAAAGGATCCCGTCGCCGCTCTGCGCGCCGAATAACGTCTACTTTTTCGGATTGAACATTGCGTTTGTGGCGCCGATCATCCAACTCTGCGGGAAAATCTTGGACAGGAAATACAAAAATTTATACTTGGCGCCCACGATATACAGGGCGCCTTTTTTCTTAACGGCAATGCGGGCAATCTTTTTTCCCGCCGATTGCACCTTCATGCGTTTGTGTTCGCGGTTGTCTATCTTTTCTTGCGCCGCCAAAACGCTGTCGCCGTAGCGCGCGTTACTTTGCGTATATTTGAGCCGACTGCGGGTAAAACGACTGCGGATATCTCCCGGGCATACGGTCGTAACGGTGATCCCGCTTTTTTTCAGTTCCATGCGCAGACTGAAAGCCAGCATATTGAGCGCCGCTTTCGCCGAACAATACACGCCGCGATAGGGAAGTGCAAAGAGTGCGCAAGCCGAACCGATCATGACGATCTTGCTGTTCCGCGGCATAGCGGGAAGCAAAGCGCGGGTGAAAAGCAACGGAGCAAAATAGTCCACTTCCATAACGTAGCGTATGCTTTCCTGCGGAATAAGTTCCGTCGCGCCCGATACTCCCAAGCCCGCATTGTTGACCAGCAAATCGATTTTTCCGTACTTGGCGAGAATCGCTTGGGCCGTTTCTTCCGCTCTTTCGGGGATACTGAGATCGCAGGAAAAAAAGTCGCATTCTTCCGACTCTTCGGGCGCAGAGCGGGATACGCAAATTACTTTGTATCCGTAATACGCCAATCGCTTCACCAAAACGGCGCCGATTCCGCTGCTGCCGCCCGTTACGACGGCGATTTTATCTTGTTTGTTTTCTTTGCGATTCATTTTTTCAGTATAGCACGCTTTCCCCGTAAAAGCAATCCTTTCCGATTGGTCCCGTATCCCGTTTACTCCCTCTGTGTCGATGACTTGACAAACGGAGAGAAAAAGAGTACAATACTTCTATGGTATTATCTCCGAAAAGTTTATGGAGTACGTACAACCGTACCTTGATTCCTCTCGACGTAAGCGAAATCCGAACATTTACCAACGAACACGGTACGGAAAAATTCGTTTATTTCAACGGAGAAGCTTCTTCGCATGGGTGTACGCGTATTTACGCGCGCCTGCTTATTCCTATCGAAAAAACCGATAAACTCGTCATTGTCTTTCCGGAGCCCGCACAAGATATCGGGGTAACGGATTTTTCTCCGTTGCTTGATAAGGGTTATGCCGTATTGGAAGTGGATTATGCGGGGAATTCGTTCGACAGACAACGGTTTACGATTTATCCCGATATGCTTTCCTTTGCCAACTACGACGAATCTACGCTTTTTTCCGCTTCGGAAACGCCGCAAAAGACCTGCTGGTACATATGGACGGCCATTGCGTTGCGTTCGCTGACGTTTGCGGAAAGCGAAAACTTCCGCAAAATCGCCATGTTTGGCGTGGGGATAGGCGGCGCGCATGTTTTCCGCGCGGCCGCATTGTCGTCTTTGCCTGTTTGCGCCGTATCCCTTTTTTCCCCGGGTTTCTTTATGTCCGACGATCCTTCCATGCTCAATGTGAGCGCAAGCCTCGACGTATCGGGTTATGCGCCTTTACTCAAAATACCTTTCCTGCAAATTTGCTGTTCCAACGACGCCGATTCCTCTCTCGACGATATCGTAGAGTTGAACGAGCAGACGGGAGGACGGAGTATTTTATATATTTCTCCCCGTAACGATCGGGGAAAAACCGACATAATTTCTTCCGATATTTTCAGTTTCTTGTCCGTGTATCTAGACGGAGAAAAATCTTTCGATCCCGACCATTTTCACTTTTTCACCAAGACAACGGCGGAAAAAATGAGCATCGGCGAACAATCTGCTCCGACAGAAGAAATCGGGGGGATTGCGCCGCCTCTTACTCTTACGGCAAACGGCGCGGAAAAAAAATTGTACTATTCTCTTCAATGCACCGAAAAGCTCAAAGACGCCGTTATCTATATTTCGCACGGCATCACAA
>CAMUPJ010000001.1 GCA_947090725.1 uncultured Clostridia bacterium | reverse complement strand
TAATTGTATAAAAATTCGCGACGGCGCAAGTTTTTTGAAAAAAGGAAGATGATGAAAAAACTTATTTTACAAAGGAGGAACGCCGTCGCGAATTTTTTATCTTGCGTATGTAAATATGCTTTTTGGGATATTTACATACACAGTATACATGGTATTTGTGATAAACGCATGACGGCTTGCTTAAAAAACAAGCATATTTTTGCGAATGCTCTCCCGAAAAACAGACTTTTCGACAGACAATAAATGTATGTACGTTCTTGCTTTTTTGCCGAATATGGTGTATACTGGTTGCGTTTACGAAAATGAAGGAGAGAATCGCATCATGGCAAAGAAACAATTCAAAGCCGAATCGAAGAAATTGCTCGATCTGATGATCAATTCCATTTATACCAATCGCGAAATCTTTTTGCGCGAGCTTATCAGCAATTGCAGCGACGCCATCGACAAACGGCACTTTATGAGTCTGACAAAGGCGAGCCTTGCCGCCGAATGGAAAATCCTCCTTGCGCCCGACGAGAGCGCCCGCACGCTTACGCTTACCGATAACGGTTGCGGTATGACGCGCGAGGAGATGGAAAACAATCTGGGTACGATCGCCCGCAGCGGCACGCGGGAGTTCAAAGAAAAAGAAAAAACCGACGAAAATCTCATCGGCCAGTTCGGCGTGGGATTTTATTCGGCGTTTATGGTGGCCGACAAAGTGACGGTATACAGCCGTAAAGCGGGAGAAAACGAAGCGTACAAGTGGGAGAGCGAGGGAGCGGACGGATATACGATCGCGCCTTGCGACTATGCCGACACGGGTACGCAAATCGTCTTGCACCTCAAAGCCGACGACGAGGATTGTGCCTACGGGGAATTTCTGCACGAACATACGCTTACGCGGCTGATCAAAAAATATTCCGACTATATCCGTTATCCCATCGTCTTGGGGGATAAGACGCTCAACAGCATGGTTCCGTTGTGGCGTAAGCGCAAGTCGGAAGTCAAGAAGGAAGAATACGCGCAGTTCTATAAGGACAAGTTCTTCGATTATCTCGATCCCGCACAGGTTTTTGCCGCGCAAGTGGAGGGCAATATCAACTATTCCATGCTGGTGTTTGTGCCGGAGCGCGCACCCTTCGACTATTACACGCGCGACTACAAAAAAGGGCTTTCGCTCTATAGCGGCGGCGTGCTAATTATGGAGCAGTGCGGCGATCTTCTGCCCGACTATCTCGGTTTTATGAAAGGCTTGGTCGATTCGGCGGACATCAGTCTCAATATCTCGCGCGAACTCTTGCAAAAAGATCGGCAGTTGCGCGCGATCGCCGTATCGCTGGAGAAAAAACTGCGGAGCGAACTCGCCAAGTGGCTCAAAAGCGATCGGGAAGGATACGAAAAGATGTACGCGCAGTTCGGCAATTCGCTCAAAATGGGCGCGTACGAAAATTTCGGCGCCAAGAAAGACGAGATCAAAGATTTGCTGTTGTTTGCGTCGAGTGCGGACAAACAGGTCACTTTTGCCGAATACGCGGCGGGCATGAAGGAAGGACAGGAAAACATCTACTATGCGTCGGGGCCGAGTGTGGAAGCGATTAAAGCGTTGCCGCAGGTGGAAGTATTCCTCGACAAAGGCTACGAAATACTTTGTCTCAAAGACGGTATCGACGAATTTGTGATCAAAATGATCGAAAATTACGACGGCAAGAAATTCGTTTCGGTCGCCGATAAAGACGCCGACGCCGTGACCGACGAGCAAAAAGCGGAGTTGGAGAAAAAAACGGAAGACTATTCGGCGACGCTTTCCGAAATGAAAGAGATTCTCGGCGCGAAAGTAAAAGACGTGCGCCTGACCGCGCGCCTTAAATCGGCCGCCGTTTGCCTTACGAGCGACAGCGATATTTCGCTCGAAATGGAGAAAGTACTCCGCGCCATGCCGGGAAGCGAAGGGATCAGCGCCGCCCGCGTGCTGGAAGTCAATCCCGACCATCCGTCGTTTGCGCGGCTCGCGACGCTCGAACCGAGCGACGGGAAGTTCGCCGACTACACGCTTGCGCTCTACAATGCGGCGCTCTTGCAGGAGAATCTGCCCGTCGACGACAGTGCGGCATTGGCGGCGTTGCTCATCAAACTGTTGTAAAATAAAACGCAACGCACAAAGAAAGCAAACGAAAACGCACGGCTTTTACTGGCTGTGCGTTTTGTGTTGCTTTACGGAAATACGGTGCCTTTTTTTGTAAGAAAGGGCGGGCATCGAGAAAAAACTATTGCAATGAAAGTGAAACTGTGGTATACTCATAGCATATGGATTACCAAAGCGAATTGCGATAGCAACCAATCGGAGGAAATTATGGAAATCAGAGTGTGTATCGGATCGTCGTGTCATTTGCGCGGTAGCTACGAAGTCATCGAAAAATTGAAAAAGCTTGTGGCCGACAACGCGCTGGAAGGCAAAGTGAATTTGGCGGCAAGCTTTTGTCTCGGCAAGTGCGGTACCGGAGTGACGGTGACGTGCGACGGCGAGTTCTGGGAGGGAGTCACGCCCGAAACGGTAGAGGCGATCTTTGCCGAAAAAGTTTTACATACCAAATAGCGGTGTGACGCGTTACCCAAGAGATTGCCGCGCTACGCTCGCAATGACAACACCGCGGCAATCCGATGAAATTACCGAGTTTTTATAAAAGCGGAGAAATCCAATGAGAGAATATCTGAATTTCAAGCAGGCCAATTGCAAAAATTGCTACAAGTGCTTGCGGGAGTGTCCCGTCAAGGCAATTACCGTTCTCGGCGATCGCGCGCGGATCCGTGAAGATCTGTGCGTATTGTGCGGGCATTGCACGAGCGTATGCAGTTTCAACGCCAAAGAGGTCGTAAACGATATGGCGGCGGTGCGCAAATTGCTGGGAGGAAAAAAGAAAGTCATTGCGTCGGTGGCGCCGGCATTTGCGGCCGGCTTTGCCCCCGATTTCGCCGCGTTCAAAAAAGCGCTGGTTTCTCTCGGGTTTGCCGATGCCTGCGAAACGGCGGACGGCGCGCGGGAAGTTACCGATCGCTACGCCAAACTTTTGGACGGCGGCAAGTATCGCAACCTGATTGCATCGGCTTGCCCGTCGATCGTGCGGCTCATACAGATGTATTATCCCGATGTGCTCCGCTATCTGGCGCCCGTAGACAGCCCTATGGTGGCGCATGCCAAAATGCTTCGCGCGCAACATCCCGACTGCAAAATCGTCTTTTTGGGACCGTGCATCGCCAAAAAACGTGAAGCGGACGAAAGCGGCGTGATCGATGCGGTGCTGACCTTTGAAGAATTGTATACGATGTTTTCCGAGGCGGGTATCGAGACGGAACCTGCCGAGGTAGCGGCGACGGCTTCGCCCGATTTTTCGCAGGCGGTGAAAAATACGGCGCGGTATTACCCCATCAACCGCGGCATCATCAAATCGTTTGACGGCTACAATGCGCAGTACGAGTACATAAGCGTAGACGGGCTGGCGCGCGCCAAAGAGGTGCTGGCCAATATCGATACGCTTTCGGGCATGTTTATCGAGATGCACGCTTGCGAATTTTCGTGCATCAACGGGCCGTGCGCGCGAAACCGTGCGCAGGGCGGATTCATCAAGGCGACCGAAACGGTGCGCGCTTATGCCAAGACGGGCGAGGCGTCTCCTCCGCCGATAGGGGCACTCGATATTTCCCACAGCTACAAAAAGATTGCCGACGGCCGCAGGGTGCCGTCGGAAGAGGAGATCCGCAAGATTTTGGCGGCTACCGGCAAGACGCGCCCCGAAGACGAACTCAACTGCGGCGCTTGCGGGTACAATACGTGCAGGGAGAAAGCGATTGCCGTCTACAACGGACTGGCGGAAATCAGCATGTGCGTGCCGTATATGCGCGAGCGCGCCGAGGGATTGTCGTACGACATTATCCAGAACACTCCCAACGGAATTTTTGCGGTGGACAGCGATATGTGTCTGCTGGAAATCAACGAGAAGGCGGCGCAACTGCTCGGTACCGTAAAATCGGCGGCCAAGGGAGAACCGCTGGAAAAATTCTATAACCCCGCCGATTTTTACCGCGCGTTGTACGAAAACGAATATGTGACCGACCGCAAAGTGCAGATCGACAAGACGGGCAAATGGGCGGAAATGAGCATCCGGAAAGTGCGCGGCCAAAACCTGTTGATTTGCATTCTCAAAGACGTGACGGAAGAAGAAGATTACAACCGCCGACTCGACAAGATACGCGAAGAGACGGCGGAGGTAGCGGAAAACGTGGTCAGTAAGCAAATGCGCGTCGTGCAGGAGATCGCCTCTCTTTTGGGAGAAACGACTGCCGAAACGAAGATCGCGCTCCTGAAGATGCGCGATGCGATTTCCGCCGAGACGCGTTCCGAACGCAAGGACGGGTGAAACCATGGGGTCGGACGTTCTCGAATACGGATACGTGTCGCTCAACAAAAAGGGCGAAGAGCTTTGCGGCGACAAAGTGGAGATCATACCCGCGGCGGACGGCGGCGCCACGCTCGTGCTGGCCGACGGATTGGGGAGCGGGGTAAAGGCGAACATTCTTTCCACGCTTACCAGCAAAATCCTGTGCACCATGGCGGCGGCGGGCGTGCCGCTGGAGGAGTGCATCGATACCATTGCCGGCAGTTTGCCGGTGTGCCGCGAGAGGGGGGTGGCGTACTCCACCTTTTCGCTTCTTACCGTGACCGAAAGGGGGGAAGGGTATCTGGCGGAATTCGATAATCCCCCCGCGATTTTACTGCGCGACGGCGCAAGCGTGCCGCTCGAGCGGGCAGAGCGCATTTGCGGCGGGAAAAAGCTGTACTTGAGCAAAATCGCTTTCCGCCGCGGAGACTGTGTGCTTCTGATGAGCGACGGTGTAGTACATGCCGGCATCGGCGAGACGCTCAACTTCGGATGGGACATCAAAGAGATTCGCGAGTTTGCCGAAATTCAGTACGATCCTTCGCTTTCGGCGCGGACCATGGCGAGCGTCATGGCCAATGCGTGCTACGAGTTGTACGGGCACCGTCCCGGCGACGATACCACCGTTTTGGCCGTCAAGTACCGCGCGCCGCTTACCGTCAATATGATGATCGGTCCGCCTTCTTCCCCCGACAGCGATTCGCTGGTGGTGCGGGAGTTTATGGCGCAGGAAGGGAAACGCGTGGTGTGCGGCGGAACCAGCAGTCAGGTGGTGGCGCGGGAATTGCACACCGAAGTGCGCGCCGGGTTCGATTACCCCGACAAAGACGTGCCGCCCATCGGATACATCGACGGAATCGACCTGACTTGCGAAGGCGTGCTCACCCTCAAGAGACTGTTGCAGATCGCCGAAAAATACGTGTCCGTTTCCGATCCGGATATCAAGCTGTTCAAAGGGAAGGACGGCGCGAGCCAATTGGCGCAGATTCTTTTGGTGGAGGCCAGCGCGGTCAATCTGTTTGTGGGGCGCGGCGTCAATCTGGCGCACGAGGGTTTGGGGATAGACAACAAGACCAAATTGGATGCCGTTGTCCGACTCATCAACATCTGCAAGTCCCTTAACAAAAAAGTGGAAATAAAATATTACTGAATATGATTGCTAGCGAAGCGGTTTTGTGATATAATTTGTCAGCAAAACAAAACGACGGTAAAAAACTTTGCGATACGAACGTAATGCGGCAAAAGTTTGCGGAGCTTTTTACAAAAGCGTGTGACGGTGTAAAAAATGGAAAGAGTATTTGATACAAAAGTTCAATTATTGAAATATAAGGTGCTCAAGGCAGTAATCGAGCGCGCCTATGCGGGAACGCTCGAGCAGTGCATGTACGATATTCCCAAAGAGATCGTGCCCGGGCCGAAATCGGATATGCGTTGTTGCATCTACAAAGAGCGCGCCGTTCTTTCCGAACGCGTGCGTATGGCGATGGGGGGCGACAGCAGTAATCCCAACGTGATAGAGACGTTGCCGGTTGCTTGCGACGAGTGCCCCATGGAAAGTTATTTCGTTACGCCTGCCTGCCGCGGTTGCATCAATCACAAATGTATGGAATCGTGTCCGCGCGGTGCGATTTCCATCGACGGGCGCACCGCCAAGATCGACGCGGAAAAATGCGTGGAGTGCGGAAGATGCGCCAAGAGCTGTCCGTACGGCGCGATCATCGAGTTGGCGCGTCCGTGCGTGAAGGCATGCAAGATCAATGCGCTCAAGATCAGCGAGGACAAAACCGCCAAGATCGATAACGACAAATGCGTCATGTGCGGCGCTTGCGTGCAAAGCTGTCCGTTCGGCGCGATCGTGGACAAGTCGTACGTATTGGACTGTGTGGAGATTCTCAAAGAGGCGGAGCAGAGCAAGCGCAAAGTATACGCTATCATAGCACCCGCCATCGTGAGCCAATTCAAATATGCCAAAATAGAGCAGATCGTCGAGGGCATCAAGGAACTCGGATTCCACCAGGTGATCGAAACGGCCATGGGCGCCGATATCACGCTGGGCAAGGAGATGGAGGAATTCAAAGAGCGCGACAGAATGACCACCAGTTGTTGCCCGAGTTTCGTGATGTATATCGAACGGCATTTCCCCAAACTGGTCCCGTACATATCGCATTCCCCCAGTCCCATGGTGGAAATCGCGCAACTGATCAAGCGCACCAACCCCGACAGCAAAGTCGTATTTATCGGGCCTTGCGCTTCCAAAAAGCACGAGTATAAGCTGGAGAAAACCAAAGGCGCGGTGGACTGCGTGATTTCCTTCGAGGAATTGCAGGCGTTTTTGGATGCGCGCGGAATCGACGTTTCCACGCTTCCCGAATCTCCGCTCAATAACGCCTCGAAGTACGGCCGTATTTTTGCCAAGAGCGGCGGTATTACGCAAGGCGTAAAGGAACTCAAAGAAAAGTACGGACTCACGAAAGAGATATGCCCGCTTGCGCTCAACGGTCTCGAGCAGATCCGCGTGGCGATGTTGCGTCTCAATGCAGGCAAACTCCCCGAAAACTTTTTGGAAGGTATGGCTTGCGAGGGCGGCTGTCTCAACGGTCCGCTTTGTCTCAGCCACGGGGACAAGAACGTGGTGGACGTGGATAAATACGGAGAGCAGGCGCACGAGCAGGATATTGCCATGAGCATGACGCTGTATGAAATGACCAAGAATCTGGAAGAAAAGAATAAACAATGACGGTCTTTCGGGACTGTTTGGCGACAAGGAGAATCATACGTATGAAACTGAACGAAGAATGCGGCGTACTCGGATTCTATGACAACGACGGCTACAATGTAGCGCACATGCTGTATACCGGACTGTTCGCACTGCAACATCGCGGACAGCAGAGTTGCGGCATCGTGACCAACGACGACGCGCATCTGCATCAGGTGAAAGATAAAGGACTGGTCAGCGAGGTGTTCGACGAGCAGTCCATCGCGCAGTTGCCCGGCAACATCGGCGTGGCGCACGTGCGGTACGCCAAAGAGGGCGACCAACTCAAAGAAAACGCGCAACCGCTTGTGTCCCGTTACTGCAAAGGCAGCATTACGCTGGCGCACAACGGCGCGATCATCAACGCCAAGGAATTGCGGGAAGAATTGGAATCGGGCGGCGCAATCTTCCAGTCCACCAACGAGATCGAAGTGATTATGCACCTGATTGCCATTGCCCGCACCAAAACGAAAAGCATCGAAGCGGCAGTTCTCAAAGTCATGGAGCAGATCGAGGGAGCGTACAGCATGGTGCTCATGTCGCCGCGCAAACTTCTCGGCATCCGCGATCCGCAAGGCTTCCGCCCGCTGTGTATCGGCAAGATCGGCAATTCCTACGTGCTGGCCAGCGAGAGCGTGGCGCTCGACGTAATGCGCGCCGAGTTTGTGCGCGACGTAGAGCCGGGAGAAGTCGTGCTCATCGAGCAGGGCGGCAAGCTGACGAGTTTTAAGAATTTCTGCGGCAAAAAGCCCAGCCTTTGCGTATTCGAATATGTGTATTTTGCCCGTCCCGATTCGGTGATCGACGGCGTGAGCGTATACAAAACACGCGTGGAAACGGGGAAGCAATTGGCGCTTGCGTATCCCGTCGATGCCGATATGGTAATCGGCGTGCCCGACAGCGGCACCAGTTTTGCGCACGGATACGCCGCGCAGAGCGGTATTCCGTACGGCGACGGATTGGTGCGTAACCGCTATACGGGGCGTACCTTTATCAAGCAGACGCAAGCCGAGCGCGAAATGGCCGTTTCCATCAAGCTCAACGTACTCCGTAGCAACGTGGCAGGCAAGCGGATCATCATGGTAGACGACTCTATCGTGCGCGGCACCACCAGCGCCAACCTCATCAAGATGCTCAAAGACGCAGGCGCCAAAGAAGTGCATATGCGGGTGGCGTCTCCTCCGTTTTTGTGGCCTTGCTATTACGGAACGGATATTCCCAGCAAAAAGGAACTGCTTGCGGTCAAGTATTCGCAGGAAGAAATCTGCAAAAAGTTGGGCGCCGACTCTATCGGCTATCTGCCCATCGAGGCGCTCGGCAGAATAGGATTGCGCGAAGATTTCGGGTATTGCGACGCATGCTTTACGGGAAACTACCCGGTGCGATAAATCGTAACGCAGTCGTTTTTGCGTCGAGACACGTTGTGCATCGCAGTCGGCAAGTCTCGTTATAAAAACCGAATATGTTATCGGCAAAACGTCGACCTTTGCGGACGGCGTTTTTTTTGCGGAATGCCCGCGTGCGACGCACTCTCGGCGAGAGTATAATATTCACTTGCTTGACAAGATGACGGCGGTAGGGTAGAATAGTAACGGTGGAGTTTGCCGCCGCATTACATAATTCGGGAATCCGCAATGTGCGGCGCGCTCCCGATAAAGAGGAATTATGACGCAGTTGATTGTATCGGTTACCATGCTTTTGGCAGGTCTCGGCGTTTTAATGACGGGCATGAAAATGCTCAGCGACGGACTGGAGCGAAGCGCGGGTAGCAGTATGCGCAAGCTCTTCGGTAAGATCAGCAACAACCGTTTCGCCAGTATCGGCGTGGGGGCGGTTGCAACCATTCTCGTAAGTTCGTCGGCGGCCACCACCGTGATGGTCATCGGTTTCGTCAATGCGGGACTCATGACGCTGTTGCAGGCTACGGCCATCATCATGGGGGCCAATATAGGCACCACGCTTACCGGCGTGATCATTGCGCTTTCGGGGTTCAGTCTGAGCACGTACATGGCGATCCTTGCCTTTGTGGGCGTGGTCATGACCATGGTGACAAAAAACGATACGGTAAAAAAGATCGGTTCGGCGATTACCGGTTTGGGGCTGATGTTTGTGGGCCTTACCTTTATGAGCGACGCGTTTAAGTCGGAAAAAATTTCTTCGACGCTCCATACGGTGTTCCGTAAAGTGGATTTTCCGTTGGTGCTCATTTTGATCGGCATCGTGTGTACCGCACTGTTTCAGTCTTCGGCGGCCATGACGGCCATTGTGGTGACCATGACGGGTGCGCACATTATTCCCATGGAGAGCGCGTTGTTTGTTGTGCTGGGGACCAATATCGGTACGTGCGTCACCGCCATTTTGGCGTCGTTCGGGGCAAGCACCAACGCCAAACGAACGGCGGTAATCCATTTGCTGTTCAACGCCATAGGCACCGTGCTGTTTACTACGTTTATATGGATATTCAAGCGGCAAGCGGTACATTTGTTGGCGATGATGTCGGGTAGCGAACAAATGCAGGTCGCGCTGTTCCACGTGCTTTTCAACGTGATTACAACCGCACTGCTTATTCCGTTTATGAAGCCGCTCACACGATTGGCCACACTGTTGGTGCGCGATAAAAAAGACGACAGTGCGCCCAAGATGTATTACATAGACGACCGCATTCTGCATACCCCGCCCATTGCGGTGGCGCAGGTGCTCAAGGAAGTATCGCACATGGGCCAGATGGCGCAGGAAAACCTCGACCGCGGTTTTCAATGTATCGTGGACGGTTCGCTTACCGAGCGTGAAAAGATTTTGCAGACCGAAGAAAAGATCAACTTTGTCAATAAAGGCGTGGCGCGGTACCTTATCAAAATGGCGTCGCTTAATCTGCCGCGCAGCGACGAAAAGCTTGTGGGCGCTTTGCACCACGTGATCAGCGATATCGAGCGTATCGGCGACCATGCCGAAAACTTTTTGGAAGAAGCCATCGAAATGCAGGAAAACGGCATTGTGTTTTCCGACGACGCGTTGGACGAACTGAAAAACATGTACGCCAAAGTCCTTTACATGTTCGAGCGCAGTATGAGCGTTTTCGAAAACCGTGATACGCGCGGACTTAAGGAAATCTCCGATCTCGAGTCGGAAGTGGATATGCTCAAAAAAGTGTTGGGGAACAACCATATCGCGCGGCTTAACAGCGGCAATTGCTCGGTGGAATGCGGTACGCACTTCAATACCATCATTGCGGCGCTCGAACGTGTGGCAGATCACTTGACCAACGTGGCGTTCAGTATCAAGAGCCCGTCGGGTTCGCAAATGGAAGCAATGGAAAAGATCGCGCGCGAACAGGCCAAAAAGCATCATGCGTCTAAGGAGGAAGTGCAATGATCTACGTAGTGGGCAGCCTCAATATGGATATGGCGGCCGCTTTACATAAGTTCCCCAAGGCGGGCGAAACGGTCATCGCGGACTCGGTTCTTTTGAATCTCGGCGGCAAAGGCGCCAATCAGGCGACGGCCGTCGCCAAACTGGGCGGGGATTGCGCAATGGTCGGTAAAGTGGGCGAAGATGCGTTCGGCGCGCAGATGCGCGAAAACCTGCATGCGTTCGGCGTGCGCACCGATTCCGTGACTTGTGCCGACGGACCGAGCGGAACGGCAATGATCTGGGTGGAAGGGGGCAACAACCGCATTGTTGTGTGCGCGGGCGCCAACGCCAAACTGACCGAAGAAGACGTGCTCCTCGGCTTGGCTTCCGCCAAGGCGGGAGACATCTTGCTGGTACAACTCGAAGTGCCGCTTGCTGCGGTGGAGTGCGCTTTGCGCGTGGCGCGCAGTAAAGGTATGGTGACGGTTCTCAATCCCGCGCCCGCCGCGCCTCTACCCGCTTCCGTCTACGAAAATGCGGAAATCATTACGCCCAACGAGACCGAAACGGAAATTCTGACCGGTATCGTGCCCGACTGTGAGGTGAACATTGCTTTGGCGGTCAAAAAATTCCGCGCGCTCGGGGCAAGCAACGTCGTCATTACGCTCGGCGCCCAAGGAAGCGCCGTTGCGGTAGGGCAGGAAATCACGTTGATTCCCGCGTATACCGTCGATGCGGTGGATACGACGGCGGCGGGCGATACCTTTGTGGGCGCAGTGGCGCTCAAGCTGGCGGCGGGCGCCGACTTGCCTACGGCGGCAAAATTTGCGGTTGCGGCAAGCGCGCTCAAAATCACACGCCGCGGCGCCGCGAGTGCGATTCCCACAATGGCCGAAGTGGAAGAATTCGTAAAACACCGTAAAACGGTATAAACAGAACACCCCGACGGTATTCCTTCGGTACAAAAAAGAGAGGAAGTATGAAAATCGATACGCACACCCACACGAGCGGCGTCAGTTTTTGCAGCGAAGTGTCGCCCGAAGAATTTGCGGCGGCATACCGGAACGCCGGTTATGGCGCGGTGATACTCACCAACCACTATTCCCGCATCTATATGTTTCGCTACGGCGACACGTGGGAAAAACAGATCGAAATCTATTTGGGCGAATACCGCAAGGCCAAAGCGGCGGGAGACGCGCTCGGATTGCCCGTTTTGCTGGGCGCCGAAGTGGCGATTTCCACTCCCGAAAGTCCGTATATAGAGTTCTTGCTGTACGGTATCGACGAGGACTTTTTGCGTGCGAACCCCTGCCTGTACGATAAGTCGCAGGCCGTGCTGTACAAAATCTGTCACGATAACGATGTGCTCATGTTTCAGTCGCATCCGTTCCGTGCCGAGCAGGGACACTTTCCGCAAGACCCCGAATATCTCGACGGAACCGAGATCAACTGTCACCCGTATTTTTTACGCCACGAAGACGAAGTGCGCGAGTTTGCCGACAAACACAATCTGATGCTTGTGTGCGGCAGTGATTTTCACTATACGCACCAGGCGGGCATTGCCGCGACGATAGTGCCCGATGACGTGAAGGACGCCAAAGGGTTTGCACGGTTTCTTCGCGCGCATCCCCGCCCCGAAATTTTCATCCGATGACCGGTAACCGATAGCGAACGTTACCCGAAAGGAGCATATCGAAAGATATGCTTTTTGTATAAAAAGAAAAAAAGGGTATTGATAAGCAAAGAGGAACCGACGAAACGACAAACGCCCCGCAAGATTACGGGGCGTTATGCTTTTACGGTCGGACGGATATGTGCTTAAAGCCGAGTGAATCGATTAAGCATGCCTGAAATCGTGGCCTTGCCACTTAGGGAATTACGGTCGGACGGATATGTGCTTAAAGCCGAGTGAATCGATTAAGCTTGCCTGAAATTGTGGTCTTGCCACCCGGAATCGTGGCCTTGCCACTTGTGGTATTACGGTCGAATAAATATGTGCTTAAAGCCGAGTGAATCGATTAAGCATGCCTGAAATCGTGGCCTTGCCACCCGGAATTGTGACCTTGCCACTAAGCATGGGTCAGATCGAATTTTTTCACCAAACCGAGCGCATCGAGTTTTTCGGTCAGTTTTTTGGCGGCGCCGCCACCCCAGCCGAAAGTGCCGAACAGCGAGTATTCCGTAAGCGGCGGCTTGAGCGCTTCGATTTCGGCGACCAATGTGCTGATATGCGGAGTGGGATACCCGTTGTAGGTGGGGGAGCCGATACACACGTGACTGCTCACGGCAAGCTTCGCCATCACGTCGCTTGTGTGGTCTTTGCGTAAATCGAAAGTGTAAATCACCGAATGGATCTTATGCAGTTCGTCGTACGCTTCTTGCGCCCGTGCCGCCGTGCCGCCCCACATCGAGTCGTATACAAGTGTGGCGCAGGTGGTTTCGCCCGCGCAAAGCGCTTTGTACAATTTCCCGATGCGCCCGATATTTTCCGTCCAGATCACGCCGTGCGACGGCGCAATCATGCGAAGCGGGAGCGAGAGCGCCGCTTCCACCGCTTTGGCGGCGGGTGTGCGGTACGGCATCACGATATTGGCAAAATAATGTTGCGCTTGCGTGACGGCGTCGCACACGTTGTTTTGTGTGTCGAGCGCCGATTGGGTAGCATAATGCTGGCCGAACGCGTCGTTGCTGAAAAGAATCTGCTCGGCAGGGAGATAGGTGACCATGTTGTCCGGCCAATGCACCATGGGAGTGCAGAGAAATTTGTATACCCTTCCGCCCAAGGTGACCTCGTCGCCGCTCTTGACAACCGTCACGTCGGTTGCGCCGTACAGCGATTGCAGAAATTTTGCGGCCGCCTGCGTGGCGTAAACGGTTTTGGCTTGCGTGGCTTTTCGGATCGTGGCAAAAGCGCCGCTGTGATCCGGCTCGGTGTGATTGACGATGATCGTCTCTACGTTGCGGGGATCGGTGACCGATGCGATGCGGGCAAGCAGTTCTTGCGCATGGTCTGCGTGTACGGTGTCTATAAGCGTGTATTTTCCGTCGTTGCCCGCTACGAGATAGGCGTTGAAAGTCACGCCTTGGCTTACGTGATAACCGTGAAAGCGGGTTGCTTGCGGGGCTGCGGCGCCCACGGCATATACGCCGTCGGCAATTTGTTGCGCTGTGCGATAGGGCATGAATAGGAACCTCCCGATATTTTCGCCTATAGTATACTCCCATTTTCTTATAAAATCAATCTGTTTGCGCGTTTTGCGGATAAATTAAAAATTCGTTAAAATTTTTTCTTTTGCCATTACGGGAAAAACGCGCAAAAAGCGGAAAACGCGGCAAAACCGTCCATTCCCAAGGGGAAATTGTGGGAAAATAAAGGCAAAAAGCAAAAAAAACGGGAAATACGGTTGACATAATGTAGTAGCATTTATATAATATAATAAGCGACGGGTGTGTACCTTTTTCGGTACGGTTCGGCGTGAAAATTTAAGCAAGGACAAGTTCTATTCATGAGCTTTTATATCGCGGGAACGGGAAGCGCGCTTCCGAAAAAGATCGTTTCCAACGACGATTTGGGCAAAGTCGTCGAGACAAACGACGAATGGGTTCGCACGCGGACCGGTATACGCAACCGTCGGGTGTTGACCGACGAAACCCTGACGGAGCTTTCTGCCGATGCGGCGCGCAAGGCGCTCGAGGATGCCGGCGTGGCGCCTTCGGCGGTGGATCTCGTGATTTGCGCTACGATGCGCGGCGACACGATTACGCCTTCGCAAGCTTGTCTTACGGCGGCGGAGCTGGGGATAACGGCGCCCTGTTTCGACGTGAACGCGGCGTGCAGCGCCGTACTGTACAGCTTCGGGATCATCGATGCGTTTGTGGCGACCGGCAAGGCGAGTACCGTGTTGCTCCTTTCCTGCGAGGCGATGAGCAAGCAGATCGACTGGACCGACCGCGGCACGTGCGTGCTGTTCGGCGACGGTGCGGCGGCGATGGTGCTGAAAAAAGGCAAGGGACTGTTGGCGCACGAAATGGTGGGCGCTCCCAACGGCAAGACGATTTTTACCCCGTCTTACGAAGGGAAAAGCATCTTTTCCACGCGGGAAGCGCGCAAAGTGGCGCTCAATATGGACGGCAAAGAGACGTATAAATTTGCCGTGACCGTAATGGGAGAGCAGATCGAAGCGGTACTGCAAAAGGCGGGACTCGGCATCTGCGATATCGATTACGTACTGCCGCACCAAGCAAACATCCGCATTATAGAAGCGGCGCGTAAGCGTTTCGATATTCCCGAGCATAAGGTGCTTACCAATATTGCTTCTTACGGCAATATGTCGGCAACTTCCATTCCCGTGCTTTTGGACGAGAATGCCCGTGCCGGTACATTCAAAAAGGGCGATAAACTTCTGTTCGTCGCGTTCGGCGCCGGTATGACGGCCGCCGCGGCGATTATAACGTGGAACAAATAACTCGGGCGCGGAATCCCCGCGTGCGGTTACTTGGATAAATCAAAAACGAATCAAACGTGCCGAACGGTACAAAAAGGAGAAACAACTATGGAAACTTTGAAAACTTTGGGCGAAATCGTAAACGAATACAAGGGCGAAACGCTGAATATCACCGCCGATACGACTTTCGAAGATCTCGGCTTTGACTCGTTGGATAAAGTGGATCTTATGATGCAGGTAGAAGAGAAATTCGGCGTGACGTTGGGCGACGACGTAGCCGTGGCTACCGTGGGCGAACTTGCGGCCAAAATCGACGAACTGAAATAATATGCAAAAGGCTTTTTTGTTTGCGGGGCAGGGGGCGCAAGTGCCGGGCATGGCGTGCGAGCTGACTTCCCCGCGCGTAAAGGAGCTGTTTGAAATAGCCGACTGCGTGCATCCCGGTCTCATCGACCTCATGCGCGGCGGTACCATCGAAGAACTGAGCCGAACCGTCCATACGCAACCTTGCATGTTTGTGGCGGATTTGGCGTACGCTTATGCCGAAGAGGAACGTAGCGGCGCACCCGATGCGGTGTGCGGATTTTCGGTAGGCGAAATTCCCGCGCTTGTGTACGCGGGAGTTTTTTCGGTGCAAGACGGCTTGCGGATCATAGAAAAGCGCGCGGCGCTCATGGAAGAGGCATGTACCGAAACGGGCGGCGCCATGATTGCGGCCGTAAAACTGACGCCCGAGCAGGCGGTGCTTGCGGCGCAGGAATGCGGCGACGCCTGGGCGGCGAATTTCAACGCGCCGCAACAGACGGTAATTGCCGTAACGGCCGAGAAGGAAGCAAAGCTTACGCAGATCATAGCGCGCATGGGCGGCAGAGCCATTAAGTTGCGCGTATCGGGAGCGTTTCATTGTCCGCTTTTGCGGAATGCGTCGGAGCAATTCGATGCGTTTTTGCGTGACTTCGAATTTCGCGCGCCCGCGATTCCGGTATACGCCAATCTGACGGCGTTGCCGTACGGGGCGGGGGACGAAGCGCGCGCCACACTGTCGGCGCAAATGCGTTCTTGCGTGCGCTTTACCGATACGATCGCGCATATGACGGCCGCGGGGATCGACGAGTTTGTCGAAGTCGGCCCCGGCAAAGTGCTTACGGGATTGGTGGCCAAATGCCGCCCGCAAGCCTGAACAGAAAAGGAATTCATTCAACCGAAAAGAAGAGGTGCAAAGTATGGATAGCATTTTGAAAGGAAAAACGGTGGTGGTCACCGGCGCGGTGCGCGGCATCGGGCAGGCGATTGCTTCGCTGTGTGCGCAAAAAGGCGCGAATATTGCGGTGCCGTATATCGGCCCCGACCCCACGCCGGCGCTTACCGAGTATCGCAGTTACGGCGTGAAGGCGGAAGCATACGAGTGCAACGTTGCCGATTTCGGTGCGACCAAAACAGTGTGCGATAAGATTCTGGCCGATTTCGGCGGGGTAGAGGCGTTGGTCAACAACGCGGGTATCACGGCGGACAAGCTGATCTTGCGTATGACGGAAGAGGATTTCGACAAGGTGATCGCCGTCAACTTGAAGGGTGCGTTCAATATGACCAAACATCTGACGCAGAATTTCATGCGTCAGCGCAGCGGCGCTATCGTGAATATCAGCAGTGTGGTGGGGCTTATGGGCAATGCCGGACAAGCAAACTATGCCGCCAGCAAAGCGGGATTGATCGGAATGACCAAGACGGTGGCGAGAGAGCTGAGCAGTCGCGGCGTGACGTGCAATGCGGTGGCGCCCGGGTTTATCGATACGGCGATGACGGCGGCGCTTACCGCCGAGCAACAGGATGCCATCAAGCGGCAGATTCCGCTCGGCACCATCGGACAGGCGCAGGACGTAGCGCGTGCCGTTGTATTCTTCCTCGAGAACCGGTATGTGACCGGCGAGACGATTAAAGTGGACGGAGGCATGTATATATAATATGGAAAGACGTGTAGCCGTAACGGGGCTGGGCGTCGTTTCGCCCGTAGGCCTCGACGTATCTTCCGCTTGGGAGGCGGTAAAAGGCGGTAAAAACGGAATCGCGCGCGTGACGAAATTCGACGTAACCGATTTCAAATCCACGTTGGCTGCCGAAGTCAAAAATTTCGATCCCACCGTGTATATGGCAAAGGGAGAATTGCGTAAAAACGATCTGTATACGCAGTATGCCGTCGCCGCGGCGACGCAGGCGGTGGAAGACAGCGGAATTTTGGGAAAAATCGACAGCGCTCGTCTCGGCGTGTACGTGGGCAGCGGCATCGGCGGAATTTCCACGATGATGTCCAATCATGCGGCGCTTTTGGAAGGCGGATACCGCAAGGTCAGTCCGTTCTTCGTCCCCATGATGATTTCCAATATGGCGGCGGGCACAATCGCCATCAAATTCAAAGCGTGCGGCCCCACGGTGCCTATTGTAACGGCATGCGCCACAAGCAGTAACAGCATAGGAGAGGCATATCGCGCCGTCAAGCACGGGTATGCCGATGCCGTTATCGCGGGCGGCAGCGAAGCGGCGGTCAATCCGTTGGCTTTCGGCGGCTTTATCAATTGTATGGCGCTCACGCAAAGCGCCGATCCCGACGCGGCCAGTCTGCCGTTCGATAAGCGGCGTGCCGGCTTTGTGATGGGGGAAGGCAGTGCGATTCTCGTATTGGAAGATTGGGAACATGCGGTAAAACGCGGCGCCAAGATTTATGCCGAAATGACGGGATACGGCAATACCTGCGATGCGCATCATATCACGGCGCCCGATCCCGAGGCGACGCAGAGTGCGCGTGCGATCCGTATCGCCATGACGGAAAGCGGAATTTCGGGCGGGAACGGCGTGTACTTCAATGCGCACGGCACCGGTACGCCGCTGAACGACAAAACGGAGACGTCGGCGCTCAAAAAAGCCTTCGGCGAGGACGAAGCGCGCAAAATCAAAGTCAGTTCCACCAAGAGTATGACGGGGCATATGTTGGGCGCGGCGGGCGCAATCGAAGCGATGTTTTCGGTTTTGGCGCTTCGCGACGGAATTGTGCCGCCCACCATCAACTACAAAGAACCCGATCCCGAATGCGACTTGTACGTGACGCCCAACAAGGCGGAGAAAGCGAACCTTACGTATGCGCTTTCCGCCAGTCTGGGATTCGGCGGGCATAATGCCTGCGTGGCGTTCAAAAAAGCCGAGTAAGCGGTCGGCAACAAGAGGTGAGTCTTCATGGACGTTAAAATCGTAAAAAATTTATTGAATCTGTTTGAAAATTCGCAGTTGGGCGAAATGGAAGTGGAATCGACGGAGAACGGCGAGAGTCTGCGCGTTACGCTCAAGCGGAACGTTGCGCCTTGCGTATCGGTCGGCACGGCGCCCGTTGCGGTTGCCTCCGCGCCCGTGACGGCGGAACCGGTGGGAGAAAAACTGCAAGCCGAAACGGGACCCAGCGACGGTGTGCTCGATTACAACCTTGTGTCGGACATCAAGTCGCCCATGGTGGGCGTGTTTTACAGTGCGCCTTCTCCCGAGTCGGAGCCTTTCGTTACCCGCGGTACCCGCGTGAAAAAGGGCGATACACTGTGCATCATCGAAGCCATGAAACTGATGAACGAAGTTGTGGCCGAACGGGACGGCGAGATTGTGGAAATATTACCCAAGTCGGGAGAGCTGGTAGAGTTCGGACAGGTGCTCTTCAGAATATTCTAAGGGAAGCGGCGTGTAGAGGCGACGGCAGAAGTTGCCTCTTGTTTTGTTGTTTTGTCGGCCTTTTGCGATCAAAAAGCCGTAAAAGTATATGTTTGAAAAAATTTTGATAGCCAATCGCGGCGAAGTTGCCGTGCGAGTCATAAGAGCCTGCAAAGAAATGGGCATTTCTACCGTCGCGGTATTCAGCGAAGCCGACCGCGAAGGACTTTGGGTGTCTTTGGCGGACGAAGCGTATTGCGTCGGCCCCGCTTTTCTCAAAGACAGTTATCTGAATATGACGGCGATTATCGACGTAGCGGTGGCGACGGGCGCACAGGCGATTCATCCGGGGTACGGGCTTCTCAGCGAGAACGCCCGCTTTGCCGAACTTTGCAGTCAGTGCGGCATTAAGTTTATCGGCCCCGACTATAAAGTAATCGACGCTATGGGCAACAAGGACGAGGCGCGCCGTACCATGAAAAAAGCGGGCGTCCCGGTAGTGCCCGGTATGGATGCGATTACCGATATCGAAGAGGCGAAAAAGGTCGCGCGACAAGTCGGTTATCCCGTCATCGTCAAGGCAAGCGCCGGCGGCGGCGGACGGGGAATCCGTATCGTAGAGAGCGAGGACGAACTTGCCAAAGCGGTCAAGATCGCTTCCAGCGAGGCGGCGGGGGCGTTCGGCAACGGGGAAGTGTATCTCGAAAAATACCTGACGCACGTCAAGCACGTGGAAGTACAACTTTTGTGCGACGAGCACGGCAATATCGTTACGCTCGGAGAACGCGATTGTTCGGTACAACGCAAGAATCAGAAGCTCATAGAGGAAAGCCCGTGTGCACTGTTGCCCGATCCCGTCCGCAAAAAAATGTTTGCGGCGGCCAAGAAAGCGGCGGAAGCGGTGGGATACACCAATGCCGGTACGGTGGAATTTTTGCTCGATCAAGAGAATAACTTTTATTTCATGGAGATGAACACGCGGCTGCAGGTAGAACATCCCGTCACGGAACATGTTTCGGGGGTGGATCTCGTCAAATGGCAGATCCGTATTGCGGCGGGCATGGAACTTGGGTTCGGGCAGACCGACGTGCGCGTTTCCGGCTGCGCGATCGAGTGCCGCATCAACAGTGAGGACGTAAAGAACAATTTCCGTCCGTCGTGCGGAAAAATCACGTTGTTGCATATTCCGGGCGGCCCTTGGGTGCGGTTCGATACCGCTATTTATCAGGACTATACCATACCCCCCTACTATGATTCCATGATCGGAAAGTTGATCGTATATGCCAGCAACCGCAAAGAGGCGATCCGTAAACTCAATGCGGCGTTGTGCGAATTGGTGATAGAGGGTGTGAATTATAATGCCGAGCTCGGTTGCGACATCTTGTCCGAGCAGGAATTTACGGACGGTACCTATTGTACCGATTTTATGGCCACGCACAAATTCTGAAGCGCGCCGACAAAGCGTGCGGATTTCGCCCGACCGCGAGAGTCGGGCAACTACAGAGGGTGTAAAAAATGGGATTCGAAGAAACCATACGGAAATTGTTTTTCCGCAAACCGAAAATCGAACTGGAGGGAGGCGCCGACGGCAATAAGCCCGCCGTTCCCGAAAAAGTATCCGTGCGGTGTGAAAAATGCCGTCAGATTCTTCTTTCGAGTGAATTGGACGCGCATCTGAAAGTTTGCCCCAAATGCGGGTATCACTTTAAGATCGGCGCGCGCGAACGTCTGACGGCGCTGGCCGACGACGGAGAATTCGTGGAAGCGTTTGCCGACGTGACGACCCCCGACGGCGTGGATTTTCCGGGTTACAATGAAAAGCTGGAAAAAGCGCGTGCCGAGAGCGGAGAGGACGAAGGGGTGGTGACGGGCGTCGCCAAAATTGCCGGAATGCATGCGGCCGTGTTTGCCATGGACTATCGGTTCATGATGGGAAGCATGGGGCAGGCGGTAGGCGAAAAGATTACGCGGCTTTTCGAGTATGCGACGGTGCATCGGTATCCCGTGATCGGGTTTTGTCTTTCGGGGGGCGCGCGTATGCAGGAAGGGATTGTTTCTCTCATGCAAATGGCCAAGACGAGCGCCGCCATCGGTCGGCACGGCGATGCGGGACTTTTGTACGTTTCGGTGCTCACCAACCCCACGACGGGCGGCGTTTCGGCTTCGTTCGCGTTTTTGGGGGATATTATCGTAGCCGAGCCGGATGCCCTCATCGGGTTTGCCGGTCCGCGCGTGATCGAGCAGACGACAAGGCAGAAACTTCCCGCCGGATTTCAACGCGCCGAGTTTTTGCAACAGAAAGGCTACATCGATCTGATTGTTCCGCGCAACGATATGCGTACGCAATTGGCGCGGATATTGTCTTTGCATGCGGGAGGGGAACGGTAATGGCGGCAAAAGCGGATAACAAGAAACAGACGCAAGCGTCCGTAGAGGAGACGCAACGTACGCCGTACGACATCGTGATGTGCAGTCGCGACAAAAACCGTCCTACGGCCGTCAAGTATATCGCCCGTATCGTAGAGGATTTTCTCGAACTGAAAGGAGATCGAGGATATGCCGACGATTCCGCCGTCGTGGGCGGCATCGGACGGATCGGGGATATGCCGGTTACGGTCATCGGGATAGAGAAAGGCGTGGATACCGCCGACAAAGTCAAGCACAATTTCGGTTGTGCCGCGCCGGAAGGATATCGCAAAGCTTTGCGACTTATGCGGCAAGCCGAGAAGTTTCACCGTCCCGTTCTCAATATCGTGGATACGTCGGGCGCGGCGTGCGGGATCGGCGCGGAAGAACGCGGAGAAGCGGAGGCGATTGCCGTAAACTTACGCGACATGGCGGGACTCAGAACGCCCATACTCAGTCTTTTTATCGGAGAAGGCGGCAGCGGCGGCGCTTTGGGATTGGCGGTAGCCGACGAAGTGTGGATTACCGAAACGTCCACCTATTCGGTGATTTCGCCGGAAGGTTGCGCATCCATTCTGTACAAGGACCCGTCGAAGGTGCGGGAAGCGGCGGCGGCGTTGCGGTTGACGGCGGAGGAACTGTATAAGCGAGGTGCGGTAGAACGCGTCATTGCGGAACGGGAATTCGACGACGAATATTTTTCCCGCCTAAAAGACGATATCTATGCGTTCTTTTGTAAGCAAAAGGAAAAAACGGCAGAGCAGTTGGTCGACGCTCGCTATGCGCGCTTCCGCGCATATTAAGTAAGGAACAGGCGAGAAATAGGGAAGAAAGAGGAAGGAAAAAAGAGAATGATTACCATTGTAACCGATACGTCAGTCGGATATTCCCGGGCGGAAATCGAAAGCCGCGGTGTGCGTCTCGTAAGTCTTGCATATTTTATCAGCGGCATTTCGTACAGCGAGCAACCGCGCGGCGAAAACGGGAATTTCGTGCAGAAGATGCGCGGCAAGTTGCTCAAAACGAGCCAGCCCGTTCCCCTTGCATTCACCAAACTTTTCGAGGAACTCACGCAAAACGGCGGCGAAGTGTTGTGCGTCACGCTTTCGGGAGCGCTCAGCGGCACTTATTCGAGCGCCGTACGTGCGGCAGAGCCGTTCGGCAAGAGCGTGCGCGTGGTGGATTCGGGATCGGTGAACGGAGGCCTGCATTTATTGGTGGATGAAGCCGTCAATATGATCGTGGGAGGACTTTCGCTGGACGAGATCGGAAAAAACCTGGAAAGCATCAAAAACAAAATCGGTACCGTATTTACCGTAGAGTCGCTGGAGCCGCTCAAAAAGGGCGGGAGATTGGTAATCGGCGGCGCGGTGAGTACCACCCTCAACACCCGTCCTATTCTCACGTTGTTTGATAATATTCAGTTTATCGGCAACGTGCGCGGGATCAAGCCGCGCGTAAAGGCGCTGGTGTCGGCGGTTCCCGATACCGCTCGCAGAATTTTTCTGATGAAGTCGGAAGGAGCGGATACTTCGCTTGTGGAAGCGGAACTGTCGGCGCGTTTTCCGCATATCAAGATTCACTTGCGTACGATCGGTCCCGTTCTGACCGTGCATGTGGGCGAAGGCGCTATGGGAATCGCGTATATAACCAAATATTAAAAACGCGCACAAAGGGGAAGAGTATTGTGACCCAACGGGAAATCGATGACAGACTGGTTGCCGCGGCGGAGGAGAAATATCGCGATTTCAATGCGCGGATTGTTCGCTCGCAATTGCCGATGATAGGAGTTCGGGCGCCCGTTTTGCAGGCGCTCGCCAAGGAAATCGCACGGGATTCGGGCGATTTCTTTACTGCGTATAAAGCGCATACTTACGAGCAGATCTTGCTGTACGCTTTGGCGCTTGCCAAAAGTAAAATGCCGTTTGCGGAGAAAGTACCCTATCTCGACGGGATACTCCCCAAATTCGATAACTGGGCGCACGTGGATATGACGCTCGGCGCGTTTGGACAACTGAAAAAGCATCGGGCGGAATTTTTGGAAAAGTATGCCCGCTTGGCCGAAGGCGGTGAATTCGAGCAAAGATTTTTAGTCGTCTTTTTGATGGATTACTGTCTGACCGAAGAATGGTTGCCCACCGTGTGGGATTGGTATGCGCGTTTGCAGGGCGAACTGTACTATGTGAATATGGGGATCGCGTGGGGGTTGAGCGTGGCGCTTGTCAAATTTTACGAACCGACGCTTGCTTGTCTTAAAAAAGGCGGATGGAATGATTTCGTTTTGCGAAAGACGGTACAGAAAGCGCGCGAAAGCTACAGCATATCGCCCGAACGCAAGGAGGAATTGAAACGACTTTTGTAATGTCTCTCGGGAATCCACGGTTCTTTGCGTATAGCGTTTCGACGAATACGGAAAGAAATGTGAAAAGGGTATTGACGAATCGCGGGTGTCCGTAGTATAATAGTACTATACAAAATACTCGGGGAACCGCCAAGGAGAAACCTTATGAAAATATACGACGAAGAAAATCAGAATCCGTACGAAGACGATGATGAGGATTACGAAGGATATTCCATAGACGAAAAATATGCGGTGTTTGACGATCCTCTGCCCGAACCCGATCCCGAGACGGTGGCCACGCCCATTCCCGAGAACGAGCAGACGGTCATTCTGTTTGCGCCGCAGGTGGCGGGACTTGCCGACGGAAAAGAGCTTGCGTTGCATTTTGCCGACGGAGAGTGCGAGCTGCGGAACGGCGCCAAAAGGGTGGGATGCTTCAAAGCGGCTTACGTAAAGAAGTTGTGCGTCGAGCGCGGCGGCCAATGTGCGCGCGCTTATTACAAAGCGGATATTCCGCCTATGGTGCGGATTGTTTTCGGAGACGGAGCGCCGATACCGCTTCCTTTGCCCGATACGGCGGAATAAATATTTTGGGGATACTATCGTAAAAACAGAGCGGCGCCGCTCTGTTTTTTTGGTGTATTGCGGTAAAAAGCTTGCCGATAAGACGTTGCATCGGTTGAAAAACGGCAAAAAGTGTGGTATACTATACTTTACGATTTCAAATGCCCGATGCGATCGGGAGAGAGGAGCGGATCGTTGTTGGATTGGGATTCATTGTACGGAGAGGCCGGCGCCAAGGCAATCGCGGGCGGCAAAAAGCGTTTCTACGACAATCGCGTGGGCGATATGGCGACGGCGCGGGAAAACGGAAAACACCGCGTTACGGCGGTCGTCAAAGGGGACAGGGAATACCGTACGGAAATTTTGTTCGACGAACAGGGCGGGCTGTACGATTATCAGTGTGATTGTGCCGCCGATAAGGCGGCGGACGGACCGTGCAGACATATTGTGGCCACTGCGCTTGCCTACGAAAACAAATTTCCCGCCGAATCGGTGCGCACCGATGCGGAAACGGCATTGCGCAGCGACACCGGCGTGCGCACGTTGATTGACCGTTACGGCAAATTGCGGCGCGGACGCAAACTGGCGGAAGAGGGCGACAAGGTAAAACTGGTGCCCGTTATGGAGATGGGAGCGAGCGGAAGACTTACGCTCAAATTTACCATCGGCATCAAAAAGCAATACGTGCTCAAAGACGTGGCCGATTTTGTTTCCTGCATGACGACGGGTGCGCGCAAGCGGTACGGGGTGGAGCTTACCGTCACGCATGTGCTCGAGTCGTTTGACGTAGCAAGCGCCGCGTTGGTTTATTTCGTGTGCGGTTAGTATCGGGAAAAAGCCGAATTTTTAGAAGATGCCCGCGTGGGAAATCCCGATTACCGCGATCAGTTGCGGTTGTCCGCCGGCGGAGTGGATGAATTCATGCGGCTGTATTTAGGACAGTTGGTGCATTGCGACGACAGATTCGTCAAGGGGGGCGCCCGTCTCATTGTGCCCAAGCAAAACGCGGCTACGGTGGGATTCCGTTTGGGAAAAGTTTCCGGCGGGTATCTGCTGGAAAGCGGTCTGGGAGAATACGAGATTCTGCACGGAAAACAATATAAATATATTGTGACCGACAGTCGCGTATTTACCGTCACCGAAGGGTATTACGATGCGGTGGTTCCGGTACTCAAAGCCATACAGACGCGCGGGCGACTGTTCATTGCCGAGAGCGATATGTCGCAGTTCTATAACAGTGTGTTGTGCCGTCTCGCGACGTTTACCGAAATCGAGGCGGGAGAGATCGATCTGAGTGTGTTCGAAGCGTCTCCGCTTGATCTGAAAGTATATCTCAATGCATTACCGGGCGGAGGCATCGAAGCGACGGCCGAAGCAAGTTACGACGGAGAGACGAATATCGATATATTCGACGACAATGCGTCCTATCCGTTTGTGCGCGATTACGAAGGGGAGTACGCTTTTATTGCGGTACTGCGCAAATATTTCCCGCTGTATCCGTCCCTGCGTCTTGAGGAGGAAGGGGAAATTTATACGCTATTGCGCGACGGACTTACCGAGCTGATGGGACTTGCCGAAGTATATCTTTCGGAAGAACTCAAACGCATGAAAGTCAAAAAGCCGCCGCGTTTCAAAGTGGGCGTGCGGCTGAAGAGCGATTTGCTGGGAATGGAACTGTCGAGCGAGGAATATACAAGCGCGCAACTGCAACAGATACTTGCCGCATACCGATCTGCGCGCAGTTACGTGCGTCTGACCGACGGATCGTTTGTGGACTTGCTCGATCCTTCCATTGCCGCTATCAGTGACATCGCCGAAATTGCCGTAGAAAACGGAAACGATCTGACGGTGCCGTTGTATTATGCGCCGTATGTGGATTCACAGCTCAAAAGCGGCTTTTTCCTTTTGGAACGGAGCGACGAATTCAAACAGTTGGTAAAGGATTTATCGAGTGCGTCGGAGAGCTTGGCCGAAGTGCCGGCGTCGCTCAAATCGATTATGCGCAATTATCAGAAAGCGGGTTTTCGTTGGCTCAAGACGCTCACGCGCATGGGGTTCGGCGGTATTTTGGCGGACGACATGGGATTGGGAAAATCGTTGCAGGTTATCGCGTTGCTGCTCAGCGAGCAAGCGGGGACGAGTATCGTAGTGTGTCCCACCACGTTGGTACTCAATTGGGTCAACGAGTGCACAAAGTTTGCCCCGCAACTCAAAGTGCTTGCGGTTTCCGGCAAAGGAGCGGAGCGTAAGGAGCTGGTGGAAGAATTCGGCAATTACGATGTGGTAATTACCAGTTACGAACTGTTGCGCAGAGACGCCGGACTGTACGAAAACATACGCTTCCGTTTTGCAGTAATCGACGAGGCGCAATATATCAAAAACCCCGATACGAAAAATGCCCGCGCCGTCAAACAATTGCATGCCGACTATCGTTTTGCGCTTACCGGCACGCCGGTAGAAAACAGTTTGGCCGAGCTTTGGAGTATTTTCGATTTTCTCATGCCGGGCTATCTCTTTTCTTATCCGCGGTTCCGCGATACGTTGGAAACGGAAATCGTGCACGGCAACGAGACGGCGGCACGGCGACTCAATCAACTTGTCAAGCCGTTTATACTGCGCAGATTGAAAACGGGGGTCCTCAAAGAACTGCCGCCCAAGATGGAAAGCAATATACTCTGTCCGCTCGAAGACAAACAACGCGACATCTATGCCGCCAATCTCGGTCTTGTGAAAGAGAGCGTGGAGGCCGCCGGCAAAAACGTGAACAAAGTCGTCGTGCTCAGTATGCTTACCAAGCTCAGACAGATCTGTTGCGAACCGCAACTGGTGTATCCCGACTACGACGGAAATTCCGCAAAGCTCGAAGCCTGTCTCGATCTTGTGCGCACGGCAACGGCGGCGGGACACAAAGTATTGATATTCAGTCAGTTTACGTCGATGTTGGAAATTTTGCGGACGCGATTCGTCGGCGAGGGTATTACGCATTATCTTCTCAAGGGCGACACGCCCAAAGTGGAACGCGTCAAACTCGTGTCGCGGTTCAACGGCGACGCCACGCAGGTTTTCCTTATTTCGCTCAAAGCGGGCGGTACGGGGCTCAATCTCACGGGGGCGGACGTTGTGATCCACTACGATCCTTGGTGGAACGAGTCGGTGATGCAGCAGGCGACCGATCGCGCCTACCGTATCGGGCAGGATAAATCGGTGCAAGTCTACAAGCTGATTATGCAGGACAGCATCGAGCAGCGTATCATGCGGTTGCAGGAAAAGAAAAACGTTCTGGCGGGATTGGTCATGAATGCTGCGACGGGCGCCGCAAATCTCAAGTACGAAGAGATTTTGCAACTTTTGGAATAAGATAATAAAAAAAAGAACAACCGAAGTTGTTCTTTTTTTATTTTTGCATATATTGTCGGATGCAATCCAGCGTTTCTTCGCTCAGTACGTGCTCGATCTTACAGCAATCGATGTCTGCCGTTTCTTCGCTCACACCGAGTTTGCGCAAAAAGCCGCGTAATAACTTGTGTTTGTCGTATACGTGCGCGGCGGCTTTGCGCCCCGTTTCCGTCAGATTGATATCGCCGTACGGCTCTTTGGTCATATATCCTTTTGCGGCCAACGCTTCCAGCGCATTGGTAACGGCGGGTTTGGATACCGCCAAAAGTTCCGCAATACTCGTCACTTTGATGCGTTCTCCGCGCAGTTCCAACCGCAATGCCGCTTCCAAATAATCTTCTGCCGAAACAGTCAATTTTTGTTCCCGAATTTCCATATATTCAGTATACCATATTTTTGCGGGAAAAGCTACAAATTTTTCTACGAAAATTTTTTAATCAACATTAACATTTTGCTTGACAAAGACGATATGGCGTCGTATAATGTTAATCGAAGTTAATAATGTTAACGGAGGCTATAAAATCATGCCGATCACCATTGCGCCTTGCGGACGGGAATTGAAAGTACGCAAAGTCGGCGCCGACGATAAGGTACGCAAACATTTGATGGAACTGGGAATCTGCGAAGGAAGCACGCTGACGTTATTGTCGTCGGCGGGCGGAAACGTTATCGTTGTGGTAAAAGAGGGAAGACTGTGTATCGATCGGAATCTGGCAGGTAAAATTTTAGTAGCCTGACGGCTCTTCGGCGGAATAGTCGGAATCGAAATCGTATAAAATTTACAGGAGGAAAAAATAAAGAACCATGGGTAAGCTACTCAGTGATTTCACCGTGGGAGAAAGCGGTAAAATCAAGGCGGTAACGGGCGAAGGAAAAATTCGCCGTCGTCTGTTCGACATGGGGGTCACACCCGGTGCGGAGGTTCGTATGCGCAAAAAGGCCCCGCTCGGCGATCCCATCGAAGTGACTTTACGGGGGTATGAATTGACGCTTCGTAAAGTGGAAGCGGCATGCGTGGAGGTGGAGCAATGAAAACGTTTGCACTTTGCGGCAATCCCAACTGCGGAAAAACCACGCTTTTCAACGCGCTGACGGGCGCTACCGCGCATGTGGGCAACTGGCCGGGCGTGACGGTAGACAAACGCGAAGGCGTGTACAAAAAGAGCGGCGAGAATATTGCCATTATCGATTTGCCGGGCATTTATTCGCTTTCGCCGTATACGCCCGAAGAGGTGATCTCGCGCAATTACATATTGGATGAAAATCCGTACGGCGTGATCAATATTGTCGATGCGACCAATCTGGAGCGCAATCTGTACTTAACCACGCAACTGCTCGAGATGGACGTACCCGTTATCGTGGCGCTCAACATGATGGACGAGGTGGAAAAAGCAGGCGACAAGGTGGACGCCAAAACGCTGGAAGAACGTCTCGGCGTGCCGGTAGTGGCGGTTTCCGCTCTCAAGGGTACCGGTATCAAAGACCTTATGGCGCGCGCGGCGGCATTGCCTGCCAAACGTAGCGGCAACAGTGTGCTGGAAGAAGATTTCGGCGATAAACTCCGGAAAGTACGGGAGCATTACGAAGCCGAAGAAGTCGCTTCTCCCTTGTTCCATGCGGTGAAACTTCTGGAGCGTGACGAGCTGGAACTCAAGCGCAAAAATGCGGCGGCGGTTTTGGAGCAGGCGGCGGGAGAGGAAGACCTCGAAGCGGCGATTGCCGACGCACGCTACAAATACATTTCCGCCAATCTTTCCGTGGCAAAGACCAAAAACGGCAAAGAGACGCTTACCAAATCGGACAAGATCGACAAAGTGCTTACGCACCGCGTGTGGGCGATTCCCATTTTCCTGGTGATCATGTTTGCGATCTTCCACGTGACGTTTTCCGAAGATTTTCTGTATATCGGCGCGTGGGCGAGCCTCGGAAAAGGACTTCCCGCGCTCGACGATCTGAACTTAAGCGAGGGCATGGCTACGTTTGTGGGTATCTTCTACGACGGTGCGGTGTTTTCTCCGGGTGTGATCCTATTTAACATATTCGATACGTTGTTCGGAACGATAATGGATGCCGTGGGCGGTGCGATTCCCACCGAATGGCTTTCGGGACTCGTTGCGGACGGCGTGCTGGGCGGTTTGTTTGCCGTGTTGGGTTTCCTGCCGCAGATTCTTATGCTCTTTATGTGGTTCTCGCTTTTGGAGGACAGCGGCTATATGGCCCGTATCGCTTTCGTACTCGACAGAATCTTCCGTCGGTTCGGACTTTCGGGACGTGCGTTCCTTCCCATGATCATGGGCTTCGGCTGCTCGGTGCCCGCTATGATCAACACGCGTACGCTGGCGGATGAAAAAGAACGCACGGCTACGGTGCGCGTAATCCCGTTCTTCTCGTGCGGCGCCAAGCTTCCCATTCTGACCGCTATTGCGGGCGGTGTGGTACAGTATTTCGGCGTAGGCCATGCCGATCTCATTACGTACGCGATGTATCTGCTCGGGATTGTTGCCGCGATTGTCAGCGTGCTCCTGATGCGCAATACAACGCTTAAAGGGGAAACGCCTCCGTTTATTATGGAGTTGCCTACATACCACTGGCCGCGGTTCAAGAACCTGATGCTCCACTTGTGGGATAAGACCAAGCACTTTGTGAAAAAGGCATTCACCATTATCTTTGCTTCTACCGTGCTGATCTGGTTGTTCTCGCATCTGAACTGGTCGTGGCATTATCTGCCGGACGAACAGATGAACGAGTCTATACTGGCTTCTGTCGGTAAGCTTGTGCAACCGATCTTTACGCCGCTTGGCTTCGGATCGCAAATCGGTGCGTACGGCTGGGTGTTCGCGGTTGCGGCGATCATCGGTTTGGTTGCCAAAGAAAACGTGATTTCCACGTTCGGTACGCTGGGGGCATGCCTGATTGCTTTGGGCGCCAATGTGGGCGGCGTTACTTCCGACGTATTGCTTGCCGACGAAGAGGGAATCACCGCCACCGTTGCGATGATTACGGCTACCGGCATTTCCATTCCCGGACTTATCGCGTTTATCGCATTCAATATGACCACCATTCCTTGCTTTGCGGCGTGCGCAACGGCAAAGGGCGAATTGAAGAAAGGCACCTTTAAGTGGACGCTTCTGTTCTGGTTGGCAAGCAGTTACGTGATCGGCGCGGCGGTCTATACCATCGGCAGTTGGTGGTGGACGGCGTTCATTTGGGCGGCAGTCGTTGCGGCCGTGACGTTGCTGGTTGTGTTCCGCAACCTCGGCAAACTCAAATTCCGTAAGCGCAAAAGCGCACGCGGGGAGGCAAACGCATGAGCGTGGGAGAAATTGTCGTTCTCGTAATTGTGTGCGTTGCGTTTGTTGCGGCGGTTGCGGCGTTGATAGTGCGCAAGTGTAAGGGCAAGAGCGGATGCGATTGCGGCGGATCGTGCAGTGAATGCGGCGGAGCTTGTCCGCACTGCGTATCCGCACAAACCAAAGATGCGCGCGATTGCAAAAAAGAATAACAGCCATACCTCTGCGGGCGGCCGCTTTAGAAAACCGTTTGATACGGCTTCGGGCGCTGTCGTACCGTAAACCTTTACTTTTTGGAGAAAGAGACGGATTTGCACGACCGTCTCTTTTTCCTTTGGTGCGGGGGGGGCGAATCTTGCTACGATCTTGCGGGGAATTCTCCGGGGCGATTGCATACGACGGCGCAAAAAAACGCAACCTAACGGTATGAAAAAGACAATTGCCCGAATTTTATGTATGGTGATGTGCGTTGTTTTGTGCGCGTTGGCGCTTTTTTCGGTGTCGGCTTGCAACCGAAAAGAGAAAACGTCGCCGCGCGTGTGGCTCATTGCGCCGCAGAGCATGGGCGCCGAGCAGGAAATACGCGCTTTGGTGGAAGGATACGACAGCGAAGCAACCGTATCGTTTGTGCCCGTGGAAGAAATCGATACGCGCGTTGCGGCGGCGCTCAAGCAAAAGAACGGCCCCGACGTATTTATGTTGCATGCCGACGCCATTCCGGATTTGGCCGAAAAGGAAATGATCAACGATCTTTCCACGCGGTTACGCACCGGAAGAGTAAAGTCGGACGAGCTGTCCGAAGCCGCTCGCAGAGCGTGCTTGTATCAGGGAAAGACCTGGGGCGTACCGATGTTTGTCGACGTCTATATGCTGGCTTGCAACAGAGAGCTGGTCTCTACGGTACCCGAGACAATAGAGGCGCTCAAGGAGACGTGTGCCGCGTTGGAAGAGAAGGGAGTGGCCTCGTTTGAAAAGCTGTCGCCGCATAAGCAGTCGTTATTCTACGAAGCGGTCGTCAAAAGTTACGGCGGAGAGATGCTCAACGGACGCAACACCGAACTTGCCTTTGTGTCGGAAGCGGGAAAAAACGCGCTCGACGATTGTGTGGAGATTTTCCGCAATTCGGCAAACGGGGAGAATGCCTTAGGGGAAGGCGAGGCGGCTTTTTCGATCTATACGGCGATGGAACGCAGAATAACGTCGGAAAAGTATGCCGATACGGAGATTGCGCTGGGGCCGCTATTCGGTTTGGAGCGGTTGCAAACGGTGGCGCTTGCCACCAATCCCGATTCCAAGGTGCAGTCGCGCATGTTCGGCGTATTGGAATTTTTGCAGGAAAACACCGAGAAGCTGGCGGCGCTTTATAAAACGTATGCGGCACGTGAGGACATAAAACCGCTGACGGCGGAAGATCGCGAAGTGGCGCCGCATATTACGCAGGCACGACCGCAGCCCGATTTGTGCGGTTATGAATCGTTGCTTGACGTATTTCTGCCTGCCGCCCTCACCAAAGCAAGCAAAGGAGTGAATGCGGCGGACGCACTGAAAGAGGCCGCCGATTCCGCGTCGTCTGTGATCTGGCCGGGAAAACGCGAATAGGCGGCGAGGCCGCGCTTTCGTGTCAGCCGCCGATCTGAAGCAGGGAAGAAATAATCGAAAGGCGTAAATAAAAAAGGAGCGAAGATTTCGCTCCTTTTGTCGCATTCGGTTCGGATCGGCTTATTTTGCTTGGGGCAGATATTCTTTGAGCGCTACGCTGTTCGCAATGACTTTGCGGGCATCGCCGAGGTTTTTGAGCGCACCGAGCGCAATGAGCTGTACGGCGGCATTGCCCATGACGGTTGCTTCGCTCGGTCCCGCATAGACGGGTAAACCGGTCGCTTCGGCGGTCAGACGGCACAAAAGCGTGGCATTGATTCCTCCGCCGATCATATGTACGGCGCTCTTGGGGCCGGTGAGTTTCACCAATCCTTCGGTGGCGACGCGGTAATAATCGGCCAGGCTGTCGTAAATCGAGCGGGCGATCTGTCCTACGCCTTCGGGAGCGGGTTTGCCGCGGGAGATGAACCACCGGCGCACTTTTTCCGGCATATCGCCCGTATACATAAATTCGTCGGCGTTTACGTCGAAGAGGAATTTGCCGCCTTCCTCTTTTTCGGCCAGCGCCGCGATCTCGGCGTACGAGAGGGAAATACCCTGTTTGTCCCAGGTACGCTTGCTTTCGTTGATGATCCACAATCCCATGATATTTTTCAGATACCGTATGGTGCGGTCATGGCCGATTTCGTTGGTATAGTCGAGAGAGGTAAAGAGCGGTTTGTCGAGTTCGGTGCCCAAAAGACTCCACGTGCCGCAACTGATGTACTCGAAATTTTTCTCTTGCGAGGGAACGGAGACGACGGCCGAAGCGGTATCGTGCCCGCATACCGCAATGACGGGAACGGGATCGACGCCCAGCTCTTCGCAGATTTCGGGGCTGAGATTGCCGTAGGTAGAGCCGCTGTCCATGATTTTCGGGAAGAGGGAACGACGAAGTCCCAGTTTGTCAATGAGTTTCCATGCCCAATCGCCGGTGCGCGGGTCTACCAATTGTCCGGTGGAAGCAATGGTACGTTCGCATCCCACTTTGCCGGTAAGGAAATAGGCGAACAGATCGGGCATCATAATGAATTTATCGGCACGTTCGTATTCGTCGGGGCAGTGGTTCTTCAGGTACATAAGCTGATAAATCGTATTGAAGTCAAGGAACTGAATGCCGGTTGCCTCGTAGATTTCTTCCTTGCTTACGGTGCGGAAAACTTCTTCCTGCATGTGTTCGGTGCGGTGATCGCGATAGTGTACGGGATTTCCCAGCATTTTGCCGTTTTTGTCCACGAGCGCGAAGTCCACGCCCCAGGTATCGATGCCGATGCTGTCGAAGCCGCCGGCAAGTTTAGCTTTGACGATGCCGGTTTTCAGTTCGTGATACAGGCGCAGAACGTCCCAGTACAGTACGCCCCCTACGGTGACGGGACTGTTGTCGAAACGGTGCAATTCTTCGATTTCGATTTTGCTGCCGTCGTATTTGCAGAGCATGGCGCGTCCGCTGGTGGCGCCGTAGTCCAGTGCAAGAACTCTTTTTTTCATGGTAATTACTCCTTTATAAAGTATCGGCGTGTCAAGACATTTGAGATTGTCGGCGAACAACGAATGCGGGCGGTTGCGCCCGCATTTCCGCGTTGTGTCGTGATCGCTTCGTACGGTTTCATTGTAACACAAGAAACAAACTTTGGCAACTGAAAAAGGCAGTTTGCACTGCCTGTTCACTGTTGTTTTTTATGCGTTCCTGTGGGGTTGTGTTTGTTTGCGTATGCGCGGATTCTTGCGGATCGGGGCGGATTACATGGTAACATTTTCGATCAATCCGCCGTGCATTTCGAATACGCACTGTGTCGCCGTGCCGTCGGTTTTGAGAAGCAGGTATCCTTTTTGCGGCGTGTATACGTTTTCCCGCACTGCGAAAACGCCGTCGAAAAAATCGGAAAGCGCTTCGTCGGAAAGGGAATCGCGCAGGCTTTGCGTCATCATCGATCTTGCCGCGTCGAAATTTCCGTCGCGTACGAATCGGAGCAGTTGTGCGGGGACGGAGACCGAGGACTCGACAACGGGCGGTATGCCGGGGGCATATACGAATGCCGAGCGGGGCTTAAGCTCTATATAGTGATGTCCGCCTCCCATATCGCAACAGGTGACGAGGCTTTGGTTACAGACCGCTTTTCCGCCGAGAAGCTCCACCGTGTAGGAAAGGAACGTGGCGTCGAGCGGCAACACGGTAACAAAGAGCGGCTCGTTCTGTTCGTAGCGGACGGCGGCGGCCGATTGCACGAAAGAGCCGTTGAGCAATAATACGCTGTGGGGAGATACGATATGTAAGACCGATTCCATATAGTTTACAGTATGCACGGTTTCGTCAAAATATGCGGTCGGACAGGAGGTATTGTGCGTGATATTGCAAAAATATAGGCGGGGCATGGTATAAAAACGGGTTGGGGTGGCAATGATTGCAGGATATAAGAATCATCATCGGAGGACAGAAATATTTATGGAAAATCATTGGACCATCGAACAGACCAAATCGCTTTTTACGCTAGCGCGGGAAGCCAAAGACGGCGGGCACGGATTGGCGTGGGCGTTTGCCGCCATGAGCGAAAAGACGGGACGCAGTGTGAACAGCGTACGCAACTATTACTACAGCCAGCTTAAAATGTTCGAACTCTTGCCGCGGCTTGCCGACGATTTGGGAATCGAAATCATGGAGTCGCCGCGCGAGCGCTTCGAGCTTTTCCGCGCCGAAGAGATCGATGCGCTTATCGAGCGGGTATTGGTGGGAAAGGCGCAGGGCGTGAGCGTGCGCAAAGTCATTGCGTCGATGGCGAACGGCGATGCAAAGAAGGCTTTGCGGCTACAGAACAAATACCGCAGTATGATTCTGCATCATCGCGAAAAGGTGACGGAGATCATGCGTCGTCTCGGGGCAAACGGACAGAATTACTATAACCCTTATCTCAAAGAGACGGTGGCGGCGGGTAGCGAGCCGGACAATTACCGCAAGCTGAACGATTATATCGCTTCGCTCGACGAAGCGGAAGTGGGCGAGTTTCTCCATATCATGAAGAAATTTTTCGCATAAAACCGTAAGCACGCGGCATATTTTCGGGGACGTCTGTTGACAAAACATGCGGATGCGGGTATAATATAAAACATTCCTTCGGTTTTGCCGAAGGGAATTGTACAGGAGGAAAGGAAAGCATGTTGCTGTTGTCTTCGATCACCGAGATCTGGCATAGTTTCAGTCCCGAATACCGATTGTATATTTTGGTGGGCTTGTTGTTTTTGCCCATTACCATTGTGGGAATCGTTGTGCAATATCGCGTCGATTCCACTTTTCGCAAGTATAACGTGCGTGCCGATTGCGGGTTGACCGCCGCGCAGGTCGCTCGTCGGGTATTGGATCAGAACGGATTGTACAAAGTACAGATTGTACCGATCGCAGGGCATCTGACCGACAATTTCAATCCGCGTACCAATACGTTGTCGCTCTCGCAGTCGGTGTACGGCTCTACGTCCGTCAGCGCTATCGGGGTTGCCTGTCACGAAGCCGGCCATGCCATTCAACATGCGAAAAAGTATTTCTTTTCGTCGTTGCGCATAAAGTTGGTACCGGTAGTCAATCTCAGCAACCGTATGCTTTTTCCCATTCTGTTGATCGGGATGCTGTTCGGATTCGTTTCGCCGTACTCCTTGCTGGGTACCGTCTTGGTATGGATCGGCGTGGCGTTGTTCGGCATGAGCTTGTTGTTCTCGCTCGTCACGCTTCCCACCGAACTGGACGCCAGCCGTCGGGCGCAAAAGGAGCTGAAAGCAAGCTTTTTGTCCAGCGAAGAGGCGGCGATGTCGCGCAGGGTTCTCAAAGCGGCGGCCATGACGTATGTC